>CBFGVD010000126.1:0-8351 GCA_965651965.1 uncultured Verrucomicrobiaceae bacterium
GAGCAGGACCGCCACCACGGGACCGTTCACCAGCTTCCGCCAGGGGATTTTCTTGTCCCCGGAAAGAATCATGACCCCGGCGGACCAGATCGCCAGCTCCACGCCCAGATTGTGGACGAAGAGCATCGCCATCGCGGACATGCCCCAGATCTGCTGCACCACCGGAATAGCCGTGTAGCCGAAATTCTGCACTCCCGCCACGAGGGTGAAGGTCCGCTTGCCGGTGCCCTTCTGAAACCCCAGCAGGCCCGCCGCGAGCCAGGCACCGCCGAAACACAGGACCGTGAGGCAGAAGCCCGTCCCGATGCCCCACAGCACGGAGGATGGCTCCCGGACGCTGTCCCCGCCTCCCAGGATCTTGTCGATGATCAGGCAGGGATAGAGGACGTTGAAGACGAGGCGGAAGGCCGCGTCATCCTGCTCCCGTTTCAGAACGCCGATTTTCCGCACCAGCGCTCCGGCGAGAATCAGCAAATACACCGGCAAGACCGCCGCCAGAACCGCCTTCGATGTATCCACGGCCCCGAGCATCCGCCCGCCCGGCCCGGGCAAACAAGCCCGATGATGGGGAAACTCCGCGGGAAAGGCCCGTTGTGTCCGCATTCGGATATTGGAAATGCCCATGCGGCCTTCCGGTACGCTCCGCAGCAGGAAGAACCGCGGAGAACACAGTCGCCGCTTTCCTCCGCAGTCCTTCCTGTCCATGCTGCGGCGGTGAGCGATATCCCGCAACTTGTCCGCGACGATCCCTGGCTGGAACCTCATGCCGAGGCGGTCGCGCGGCGGCTGCGGCGCTTCCGCTCCACCCTGGGGGACATCGAAGGCCGCAGCGGCAGCCTCGCCGCCCACGCCTGCGGCCACCGCCTGACGGGCATCCACCGCCAACCGGACGGCCACTGGATCGTCCGGGAATGGCTTCCCCAGGCAAAGGCGGTCTCGCTGGCCGGGGATTTCAATTTCTGGAACCGGGAAAGCGACCCGCTGGCTCCCGCGCGCGGCGGCGTCTGGCAGCTCCGCCTGCCGCCCGGCACCCTGGCCCACGGCCAACGGGTGAAGCTCCACGTCACCGGGGCGGACGGCTCGCGGCGCGACCGCATACCCGCCTGCATCCCGCGCGCGGTGCAAGATCCGGAAACGCACGATTTCTCCGGCCAGATCTGGCAGCCGGAGGAACCCTACCGCTGGCGCCATTCCTTCGATCCCGCTTCGGTGAAGGTTCCCTTCATCTACGAGGCCCACACCGGCATGTCCGGGGAGGAAGGCCGGGTGCACTCCTACCGGGAATTCGCCAACGCCACCCTGCCCCGCATCGCAGCCGCGGGATACAATACGGTGCAGCTCATGGCGGTGCAGGAACACCCCTACTACGGGTCCTTCGGCTACCACGTTTCGTCGTTTTTCGCCCCCTCCTCACGCTTCGGCACGCCGGAGGACCTGAAATACCTCGTCGATACCGCTCACGGCCTGGGCCTCGCCGTGCTGCTGGACATCGTCCATTCCCACGCGGTGAAAAACTATGCCGAGGGGCTGAACGACCTGGACGGCTCCGGAAACCTTTACTTCCACGCCGGCGCACGGGGCGATCACCCGCAGTGGGACTCGAAGGTCTTCGACTACGGCCGTCCGGAAGTCCGCCAGTTCCTGCTTTCGAACGTCCGCCACTGGCTGGAGGAATACCGTTTCGACGGCTTCCGCTTCGACGGCGTGACCTCGATGCTCTACTGGCACCGGGGAGAGGCTTCCTTCGGCGATTACCAGAGCTACTTCGGGCCGGATTCGGACGAGGACGCGATTCTTTACCTCCAGCTCGCCACGACCTTGGCCCGGCAGGTCAAGCCCGGCGCGATCCTGGTGGCGGAAGACATGTCCGGCATGCCGGGCCTCTGCCGCCCGGTGGAGGAGGGCGGCATCGGCTTCTCCCACCGCCTGGCCATGGGCATCCCGGATTTCTGGATCAAGCTGCTCAAACATAGCCGGGACGAGGACTGGGACATCGGCGAAATCTGGGCCACGCTCACGAACCGGCGCCGCGGCGAGGCGAACATCGCTTATGCGGAAAGCCACGACCAGGCTCTCGTGGGGGACAAGACCCTCGCCTTCTGGCTGATGGACAAGGAGATGTATTGGCACATGGGGAAGGAGGATCCCCACCCGGTGATCGAGCGCGGCATCGCCCTGCACAAGATCATCCGCCTGCTCACTTTCGCGCTCGGCGGGGAGGGCTGGCTGAATTTCATGGGCAACGAATTCGGCCACCCGGAATGGCTGGATTTCCCGCGCGAGGGCAACGGCTGGTCCTACCACTACTGCCGCCGCCAATGGTCCCTGGCGGACAACCCCGCGCTGAAGTATGCCTTCCTGGGTGCCTTCGACCGAGCGATGCTGGAGACCGGCAAGGAGCATGGCGTTCCCGCCTGCCCGCCGGCGGAACTCCTGAACCTGGACCCGGCCAACCAGGTGCTCTGCGCGCGCCGCGGGGATCTGGTCTTCGTCTTCAATCTCTCCCCGGATCGCTCCATCCCGGATTACAGGTTCCCCGTGCCGGGTACAGGAAACTACCGCCTGGTGCTGGATACGGATGCCTCCTTCTTCGGCGGGCAGGACCGGGTGGATGCCGCCACGGAGTATCCCGTGGACGCGGAGGGCATGCTCTCCATCTACACCCCGGCGCGCACCGCGCTGGTCTTCGCCCCCGGCGAAAGCCGAGGCAGGCGCTGAAAAAATCACCGCCCGGTGCCGCAGCCATGAACCGCGGTCACCGGGCGGGTTTCTCCTCCCTCTGAAACGGGATCGTCCTACTTGGACTCGCCGAAGGCGTTGCCTGCCGCGACCTTGAAGAACATCTTCTGCTTCGTCGCGGCGTAGGGCCACTCGAAGTAGAGGAATTCCGCATCGGAAGCCGCGGCGTCTTCCGGACCGATGTTCTGGACCAGATTCCAGGTGACGAGATCCTCGCTCCCGTAGATCGCGAAGCCCTCCGCCGGTCCACCCGCCACGGTGCCTTCTCCCCCGCCCTTCGGATGCTTCCAGGCGAGTTTCCCGCTGCCTTGGCCGGACATGGTGAAGGAAGTCTCCTCCGCCGGAGCCGGCGGGGCGGCGGAGAGCCGCATTTCCGTGGAGAGCGGACCTTCCAGGCCGTCGGCATTGTAGGCACTCACGGCGAGGTAATAGGTGCTTCCAAGAATCAACTGCGGCAACTCGACATGGGTCTGGCCGGGGACGTCGATGATCTGGGAATAGTTCCCGCTGCTAGTTCCGAAGTGGACTTTGTAACCGGCGATATTCGTCTCCGGGTTCGCGTTCCAAGCCAGATTCACCGGCGGCGCGGGAATATCCACGGCTTCCGCTACGGTGGAAAAGAGCGCGGCGGAAAGAGCCGCGGGAATGAAGGCGTATCGTCGGCCCAAGGCCACGGTAAGGGTTTCAAAACGCATGTTTCGATCATCCCCGAAAAATGGTCCCGCGTCATCTGGGCGATGGCTGAAACCGATGTGGGAACAGGAGGAAAACGCCTGTCGGTGATTTTCCCGATAACTTGATTTTCAGCGATGAATGTCAGTTCATTGCGAAAATTCGTCCGACACCCTACGAACTCCAAAACCGGACGTTTACGTGATTCTTCCTGTGCGGCGCAGCCTCCCTCGTCCGGCTTCCAGGTGCAAAAACCCACCGCCAAGGCGGTGCGTGCGGGGGCGGAAAAATGCCGAAAACCACCCGGACTCCTCCGCGCCTTCGCCTTCTTCGCCAGATGGCGACCTGGCAGGGATATGTCGCGGCGCGGGTTCCTCGATCCCGGCCTTGCTTCCAGCTCTCCGGAATCCGTCGTTTGACAGGTCCCCGATGCCCCCTATTTTCGCGGAACCCCGATGGGCCAAGCAACCGAACCCGAACCCGCCTTCCGCTCCCATGCGCCAGGATACTGGCCCGCGGAGGCGATGACCGACTGGCAAGACGCCACCTGGCAGTTGAAGAACCGCGTTTCTTCGCTGGCAGCGCTGGAGGCCCGCATCAAGCTCACGGAGGAGGAGCGCGCGGGCGTGCTGCTTGCCGGGAACAAGCTGGCGATGGCAATCACGCCGCATTTCTTCAATCTGATCGACCCGGACGACCCGGACTGCCCGATCCGCCGCCAGGTGATCCCGCGGATGGAGGAAGGCTGGGATGCTCCCGAGGAGATGGCCGATCCCTGCGGAGAAGATTCCCACATGCCCGTGCCGGGGCTGGTCCACCGTTATCCGGACCGCGTGCTCTTCCTGGTCACGGACCGCTGTGCTTCCTATTGCCGCTACTGCACCCGCTCCCGCGTGGTCTCCGGCGTGGGCGAGCAGCATCTGGAAACCCAGTGGGAAGCCGCCTTCAAATATCTGGAGGAGCACACGGAGGTGCGGGACGTCCTGCTCTCCGGAGGGGATCCCCTGCTTTTCTCCGATGCGAAGCTGGAGAAGATCCTCAGCCGCCTGAGGGCGATCCCGCACATCCAGTTCCTGCGCATCGGCTCGCGGATCCCGATCTTCCTTCCCCAGCGCATCACGCCGGAACTCTGCGCGATGCTGCGGAAGTATCATCCGCTCTTCATTTCCATCCACACCAACCACCCCCGCGAACTGACGCTGGAGGTAAAGGAGGGCCTGGAGCGCCTGGCCGACGCGGGCATCCCGCTGGGCAACCAGAGCGTGCTGCTGAAGGGCGTTAACGATTCCGCGGAGGTGCAAAGGGCGCTCGTCCACAAGCTGCTGATGTGCCGGGTGAGGCCTTACTACCTCTACCAGTGCGATCTGATCCGCGGCTCCTCGCATCTGCGCACCTCCGTTTCCAAGGGACTGGAGATCATCGAGGGCCTGCGCGGCCACACCACCGGCTACGCCATCCCGCAGTTCGTGATCGACGGTCCGGGCGGCGGCGGAAAGATCCCTCTCAATCCGAACTACGTCGTCCACCGCGATCACGAGAAAACCGTGCTGCGGAATTACGAGGGCGAGATCTTCGAGTATCCCGAACCGACCCAGATCCCTTCCAGGGAGCTGGCCAGGCTGAGGAACTGCGCGACGGGCGCGGGCTGCGGGGGATGATCCGGAATCCGCGGAAGACATGCCTTGAAAGCGTCCGCGCCGCAAGCTCCCGCCGGACTCTCCGCGGTCCGAAGGAAAAGCGGCGCCCCGGAACCTTCCCGGACGCCGCTCTGCCGACAGAAGCCTATTCCGGAACGGTATCCTCGAAGTTGAGGCGGTAGAATTTGCGATCGTCTTCCGCCGGCACGCTCCATTCGAAGGGGGTCCCGAGCGGGCTCCAATCGTTGTCGAGGGAGTCGCTTTCCTCGAAGCGGAAGTTGAACTTCACTTCCCCCTCCTCCACTTCCAGCAACATGTTTCCGGGGCGGGCCTCGCGCAGGTCCGTTTCCGTGTAGAGCCCCAGATCATGGCGGTTCGTTTTCACGGCATCGATCGTTTTCTTGTCGTTGGACAAAGGATTCGTGCCCGCGGCAATTTCCGCGGCATCGCTCAAACCGTCGCCGTCGCTGTCGGCGGAACTCGAGGAGGTGCCGTGGAGGACGAACTCGTCGTGGTTGTTCACCCCGTCGCCGTCGCTGTCCAGATCGGGATCGAAGTAGTCGAAGACGCCGTCGCCGTCGCTATCCGCCGCGCCCAGGTCGATCTCGAAGCTGAAATTCTGATCGGCCGCCAGCAGGTAATTGTCATATATGGAAGAGTAGCTTTTGACGTTCACCGTCCGGTTGTCCGGCTGGAACTCCAGCGTGCGCAGGTAGCCTTCCCCGCCGAGGTTGCGGAACTGGTAGTTGGCGAGCATCTGGTGGACCGGCTGGCCCGCGTCGTTGTCGTCCACGCGGTAGCCGGTGCCGTCGCCGAGCACGTGACCGTTCACGGTGAGGACGAAGTTGTGCTTCCGCACCAGCTTCTGCCAGAGCTCCTCACCGTCGTTCACCCCGCCGGGAGTCTGGTAATTGTGGGGATTGTAGGCCTGCGGGTTCACCGGGTCCGTGTGGTCGTAGCGCAGGTCGTTGTTGTTCATGTAGGCGTGGGTCACCAGGATGCCCTTGCGGTCGGGATGTTGGCTCATGATCCCGTCCGCCCAGGCAATGGTGCTGTCGCGCGGGCCCCACTCCAGGCACATCACGATCCACTTCACGCCGCCCGCTTCGAAGAGGTGGTAGGTGTTGTCCATGCGATCCTCTTCCATCGCCCCGCCGAAGGTCGGCCAGGTGCCGTAGTAATCCTCGTGGAAATAGTCGTTCAGGAAGGTGTCGCGTGTCGCGGCATTGCCACCCGGGCCGTAATCGTGGTTCCCCGGCACCAGGGCATAGGGCACCTTGCCGTCCAACGCGGCCATGGAGCGGCGGGCGTTCTCCCATTCGGGAATCGAGTTCACGTTCACGATGTCTCCCAGGTGCAGCACGTAGCGGATATTGCGCGTGCGGGCGTTGTTCAGAATCCAGGAAGTCTGCGATTCGAAGATGCCGGGATAATTCTGCGAATAGATCTGGGTGTCCGGAAGCAACACCAGGGTCCAGGAGCCGTCCTCGATCAGGGAAGTGCCCGGCTGCGGGGTGAGTTCCAGCGGCGGCGTCTGGCGGTCGCGGGTCAGCGCGGCGTAGTCGTAAAGATTGCGGAAAAACGGTTCGTTGAAATCCCGCTGGCTCTGCGAGGTGGTGTCCGCGCCGCTCGCCCCGTCGATGATCTTGTCCACGGCGATCGCGGAAACGAAGAAGCGGCCCTGGCCGTAGGCGCCTTCCATCAGGCCCGGGAAGCGCGCTTCCGTATCGCCGGAGAGGATCACCTGGAAGCCGAAGAATTGCACGAATGCCTCCCATTGGACGTTGTTCTGGTACCAGATCGCGTTCTCGCCCAGCGTGAAGTCCAGGGTCTTGCCGTCCGGGGAAACCGGCACGTCCTTCAGCAGAAGGTGGCCGGGGGAAAGGATGTGCGCGAACTCATGGTCGATGTCGCTGCGGGTGGCGTCCTGGGTATCCGGCAGGAAGGGCGGCTTCAGTTCGTCCTGATCCGCCTGGGCGAATTGGAACAACAGGCCCGCGCGGTCGATGTAGTCGTCCAGATCATCCGCATAGGCCGCCATGTAGTCCTTGTAAGCCTGCGTCTGGGAAGAAAAGGAACCGAAGGCGATCAGATCCACGTCCGTCTCGGGATCCGAGCCATGGACATAGGGGGGCTGGTCGAGCGGCAGCGGCATCACGTGGAAGCCTGCCCGGCGCAAGGATTCCCCCAGGCCCACGCGGCCGGAGAAGGTATCCGCCGCCTCATAGACGTAGGCGCGCAGCCCCTCCGGATTCCCCGGTCCGGCGGTGGCGGGCGGGTTCGGCGTGCCTCCCACTTCGGACATCCGGTTCGGCTGCGGGTCCGGCGTCGCGGTACTGCCGGAGGCCCGGGCAGCGATGTCCAGCGTGCCGATCCCGCCGTAGGCGGCCGAGGATTCGTCCGGGGTCACGGTGATGGTGATGTGTCCGGAGGCATCCGCGATCACGCCGTTTACCGAAGCGACATCGCGAACGTTGTCGTTCGCCACCAAGGTCGTCTCGACCGTTTCCAGGCCCGCCACCCGGTAACGGGTGGCATAGATGTCCGTCGCTACACGGTTGGAGGAAACGAAGAACTTCAGATCATAGACGGTTGCGCCCGTGGGATCGAGACCCTCCAGGCGCAGCACCCCGGTGTCGTTGCCGCCTTTGGTGACATAGAAGAAATCGCCCGTCGCGGCCGGCGTGTAGATCGTCTCACCGCCTTCGGTGTTGGTGGAAATGGCGCCGAAGGCATCGGGAATGGAAAGCGAGATCGCGGAGGCCGTGCCGTCCGTTTTCGCCAGGGGCGAAAGCGAAGCCGTGGCGAGTGCGGAGACGTTGTTCCAGTGCTTCCCGAAAAGATCGGGCGCAGGGGAGATTTCAGCCGGCAGGCCGAAGTCGATCAGGATGCGTTCCTGGGCGTGGCAGAATGTGCCGAGGCTCAGGACGGCAAAGACGGCGAGGGGGCGGTTCATCGAGCAGCACGCTGCTTTCCTTGTCCGGACGGGCAAAGGCCTGCGCAGTGACAAAGCCTTCACCTGTCTTTGCGCAAACTGTTGAAAGACCCGAAATGCCATTGACGGAGCCGTTAGGCTCCCGAAATTGCGGCCATGGCTTGGAACGACCGTTTTCTCGATCTCTTCGACCGCTGCGTGAAACGCTACCTGGGGGGCGACAAGGATTTCACCCGCTATTACGAGGACCCCGCCGACGCGGCGCTGCTCGCGGAGACCGGCTACAAGCCGCGGGAGTTCTTCGATTTCGTGGAGGACTACTGCGAGGAAGGCGAGCCCTCCCCCTCCACCGCCCTGCTGGTGGCGGC
>CBFGVD010000127.1:0-8348 GCA_965651965.1 uncultured Verrucomicrobiaceae bacterium
CGGGGCATCCGGCGGAAAAACCTCGGCGAGCTCTTCCTCCTGGCCGCGCTCTCGCCGAAGGGTACGCGCTATGCCGTGAGCCTGGGCCCGGATAACGAGCGCTGGATTCCCATCCACGAGGAGTGGGCCGCATTTGCCCAGGACACCGGGCTCCCCGTGATGCTGGACGTGGTGGGCAGGATCTCCCCCGTGCCGAAGGCTCCGCGCAGCTTCGCGAGCTGGCTCCGGTATTCCACCCATTGCATCACCACCTCCGTGGCGGAAGGCTTCGGCCTGGGCTTCCTGGAGCCGGTCACGCTCGGCAAGCCGCTTTTCGGGCGGAATCTCCCCGCCGTTACGAACGACTTTGCCGAAGCCGGCATCGTCCCCGGTCGTCTTTACGACCGCCTGCTCGTGCCTGTCTCCTGGGTCGGCATGGAAACGCTGCGCCAGCGTCTGGTGCGCGGTCTCCGCACCACCCTGGAAACTTACGGCCAGGCGATGTCCAACGAGCATCTGGAGCGTTCTTTCGCCGCCATGCTGCACAAGGGGCACCTGGATTTCGGGAATCTGCCGGAAGGGCTCCAGCGGCAGGTGATCCACCGCATCCTCGCCGGGGAAGGCACCGAGAGCGTGCTGGTCGAGATCCGCGCCGAGACCCAGCCCGCACGCACCTGGCTGCGCCGTACGCTGAAAATGACGCAGCCCACCGCCAGGCCGCAAGACCTGCTGCCCTACTCGCCGGAGGCCTATACCGCCCGTTTGCGGGGTCTTTATGCCGCTCTCGCCGCCGCACCGCCGGCCACCCCCGAATACGTGCCGAAGCACAAGGTGCTTGCCCGGTTCCTCAAACCCGGCTCCTTCCATTTTCTCTGCACGTGAGCGGGGAAAGAACCAGCCTGCCGGGAATCAGGGCCGTCCTTTTCGACATCTACGGCACCTTGCTTTCCTCCGCAGCGGGGGAAATCCACCCCGATCCGCGGCTCCGTGCGGCGATCGCCGCCGCCCATGCCGCCTCCCCCCATCCTTTCCCGGAGGTGGAGATCCGCTCCGTTCTCGCGGCCCTGCATCCTGGCCTGGCCCCTGCGGAAATCGAAGCCCTGGCGCTCCGTCTCGAAGATGCCGTGAATCCCGTGGCACCCATGCCGGGCGCCGCGGAAGCCCTCCGCAGGCTCCATGCCCGAGGCATCACGCTCGGACTGGTCTCCAATGCCCAGTTCTACACCGTGCCCGTGCTGGAAAGGGAGCTCGGCTTCCCTCTCGCCGCGCTGGGCATCGAGCCCGCGCTGTGCGTTTTTTCCTACCGTTTGCTCCGCGCGAAGCCCGATCCCTTCCTTTTCGAGAGCGCCCGCGACCTGCTGGCTGCCCGGAGCATCCCGCCCGAAGCCGTGCTTTACGTCGGCAACGACGTGCGCAACGACATCGATCCCGCCCGCGCGGCGGGGTTCCGTACCGCGCTTTTCGCGGGGGATGCTTCTTCCCTGCGGCTCCGCGGGCGTTCCTTGGGGACGAGCGGGGCGGATCTCGTCCTGGATGAATTGAGCCGGCTTCCCGGTTTGCTGGATTGCTGGCAGCCATCTCAGCAGATTGCCCAGAGGTCTTCCCCTTCGGCATAGCCCGCGGCCCGGGCCCTATCCATCACCTCGGCCCTGCCTCCCGGCACTCCCACGGCGGAAATCAGCACCGCATCCCGCCATTTTCCGCCGAGTTCTCCCGCCCCGGCCACTTCGGCACCATGGATCCGCTCTCCGATCCGCCGCGGGTGGACTTCGAAAAATCCCCGCACCGGGATGCAGCGGTCCCGCAAATCGCGGG
Organism: uncultured Verrucomicrobiaceae bacterium; assembly: GCA_965651965.1. Lineage (GTDB taxonomy): Bacteria > Verrucomicrobiota > Verrucomicrobiia > Verrucomicrobiales > Akkermansiaceae > Haloferula. The sequence continues at coordinate 1,795 of CBFGVD010000127.1, forward strand.
CCAAGCGCTTGCCGATCGGTCCCGCCCCCGCGATCGCCACGCCCCGCTCCCTCACCGCGGGCAGGCGGGCCAGGAAATGCGCGCGCATGATCCCGCGCAGCGCCCCGCTGTAGCGCGGATCCCGCCGCGTCAGGCGGTCCGGGGCATCGCGCCAGCGGAGCAGCACTTCGCCCGTCTTCCCGATCCGCCGTCCAGCCGCCAGCATGCGCAGCCACAGGTCGTGGTCCTCCGCCCACGGCACCTCCCGGTAGCCCCCGGCTTCCAGGAGCACCGCCCGGCGGATCAATACGGATGGATGGATCACCGGGCATTCCACGAAACGGGCGTTTGCGATCTCTTCCGGGGAGACGAGCGAGTTCACCCACTCCACGTAGCGCGACATGCCGTCTCCCTGCGGGGAGATCAGCTCCACCCCGCAGGCGATCACATCGAGATCAGGCCGGGATTCCGCCACCTCCAGTTGCCGTTCCAGCCGCGACGGCAGGCTGATGTCGTCCGCATCCATCCGCGCGATCCAATCCGTGCGGGCCGCCGCCGCGCCCGTCTTCAGCGCGCCGACGATGCCCCGGTGCCAGCGGTTCTCCAGCAACTTCACCCGCCCGTCCCGTGCCGCCAGTTTCGCCACGATTTCCGCCGATTCGTCGTGCGAACGGTCGTTTACCGCCAGCAGCTCCCAATCCCCGAAGGTCTGGGCCAGCAGGCTTTCCAGCGCCTCCGGCAGGGTCTCCGCCGCGTTGCGGAAGGGTAGCAGGATGGATATGCTCGCCATGCCTTCAATCCCCCAAACCGCGCGCGAATGCCCCGCCTTCGTCGAAGACGATCACCATCGGGCGGCAGCAGATTTCGCAGTCATAATCGACCTCGGCCGGCAATTCGTCGAAGGACGGCATCACCACTTCAAAGGTTTCGAAGCAGGTCGGGCACTGCACCACCGCGGTTTCCATGCGGGAAATGTAGGCTTCCCGGCTGAAATCGCCAGTTTGACCTCCGGGGATTTTGTGTTAGATGATCTCCTTGCGGCGGTCGCCGACAAGACCGCCGCACGAACCAACCGAACCGATACGCCCATGAAAATTCATCCGCTTTTGATCGCCGCCGCCCTCCCCTTCGCTTTCGCTGCCTGCAGTGAAAAGGAAAAGGCCGAGGCTGAAGCCAAGATGGAAGAAGCCAAGGCCGACGCCAAAGCCGGCATGGCCGACGCTGAAAAGGCCGTGAAGGATGCCGCCGAGAAAACCAAGGACGCGGCCGCCGATGCCGTGGACAAGACCAAGGCCGCGGCCGAAGATCTGAAAAACAAGGCCGCCGAAGGGGCCGACGAGATGAAGAAGGACGCGGCCGACGCGCTCGACAACGCCGCCGACAAACTCCGCGAGGAATAAACGCGTTTTCGCCTTCACCCGCGCCCCGGTACCGCTGGAAAGCGGTCCCGGGGTTTCGCGTATCCGGCAGACAAAGGCGGGGGCTTTCGCCGCTTGCAAAGGGCGGCCCCAAGCGAAACAGTTCCTCCGTCCTCCGCATCCGCATTTTGCCCATGAATTCCCGATTTCTCTGGCTCGCCCTGTTTGCCGCCACCGCTCCGGCCCCGGCCCAGCAGCCTGCTCCCGCGCCCGTGCCCGCACAATCGGGCGGAGCGTTCGAGATCAACGGCATCGCCGCGGTGGTGAACGGCCGGCCGATCTCGAAGAGCAAGGTCGGTTTCATGCTGGCACCGACATATGCCCAGCTTGCCGCCCAATTTCCCCGCCGCGGGGCGGAATTCGAGCGCCAGGCCCTGGAAGCCCGGAACAGGATCCTCCAGGAACTGATCGACCGCGAGATCATCCTCTCCGAATTCAAGGAGATGGAGAAAAAGGGGGCGAACCTGCCCGCCAACGTGGTGGACCGGGAGATCGAGCGCCAGATCCGCGAGAACTACAACGGCAGCGACGCGAAATTCGAGGAGGAGCTCAAGCGTGTGGGCATGGGCCGGGAATCCTACCGGAAAATGACCAAGGACCAGCTCATCGTCCAGGCCATCCGGGCGGAACACATTTCCGACGCCCCGCCCCCCCTCCCCGGTGAAATCGCCAAGGAATACGCCGAGGTGAAGGACAACCTGCGCGACATCACCAAGGACAAGATCACTTTCCACAAGATTTTCCTCCCGCGCATGGACGCGGAAAACCCGCTCGCGACCCCGGAGAGCCAGCTCGCGCTGGCCGAGCAACTGGTCGAGGAAATCAACAACGGCACCGATTTCGCCGAACTGGCGAAGAAACACTCGCGGGATGCCTTTGCCGCGGAAGGCGGCTTCCAGAAGGATTTGCCCCGCACCGATCTGGCTCCGGAATTCGCCGCCATCATCTTCGCCCGCAAGGAGGGCGATCTCGTCGGCCCGCTGGAAGATCCCGCCGGTTTCACCATCGTGAAGATCGTGGATATCCAGCATGGCCCCGCACCGGCGATGAACGAGGTCCGGGAGATGCTGGAGCGCCGCGTGCAGGGCAAGAAAACCTCCGCCGCCTACGAGAAGTGGATCGAAAACAAGCGGAAGAGCGCGGTGATCCAGAAGAAGATCTGACCTTCCGCCGATGCCCCGCGTCCTGATTACATTGGGGGATCCGGCGGGCATCGGTCCCGAGGTGGTGGAAAAGGCCCTTGCATCCGGCGGACTCCCGGCGGGCTTCGATTTCCAGGTCTTGGGAAATGCAGTCGGCGTGGCACCCGGCAACCCGGACGAGCGATCCGCCGGGATCGCCTTGGATGCCTTGGAGGAATCCGTCCGCCTTCTCAAATCCGACCCGGATGCCGTGGCGGTGGTAACCGCCCCGGTCTCGAAAGCAACCCTGCAGGCTTCCGGATTCCCGTTTCCAGGGCAAACGGAATTTTTCGCGCAGCGCTTTGATTGCAAGGAATTTGCAATGTGTCTGAGCGGGCGGAATCTCAGCGTCGGGCTGGCAACGATCCATATTCCTTTGGCGAGCGTTTCAAGCAGCCTGAGTCCGGAGGGTATTATTTCCGCCGGACGGCTGCTTGCGGATTTCGCCGCGCGCCGGACGCGCCGGAAGCCGCGGATTGCCGTTGCGGGCCTGAACCCCCATGCGGGCGAGGCAGGCCGCTTCGGGGACGAGGAGACGCGGATCATCGCCCCGGCCATTGCCGAGCTGAACCGGGAACGCCCCGGGGTTTTCACCGGCCCGCACGTGCCGGATGCCGTCTTCCGCCAGGCGGCGCAGGGGGAATTCGACGCCGTGCTGGCGATGTACCACGATCAGGGGCTGATCCCGCTGAAGCTGCTGGATTTCGATACCGGCGTGAATGTCACCCTGGGCCTGCCGAAACCGCGCACCAGCCCGGACCACGGGACCGCCTTCGACATCGCGGGCAAGGGTCTCGCCCGCCCGGATTCGATGATCCACGCCATTCGCCTCGCCTGCGAACTCGCCTGATCCCATGCTTTACGACACCACCGCCGACGTGATCCGCAAGGCCCTGCGCGGGCTCGATCTGGCCCCCTCCGCCGCCGCGGCGCGTGCCGGGCTGCCCGAGCGGGAAGTAATCGAAGCCGCCCGCGGCCCCGCCCCTGCCGCCGTGCTGAAGCTTCTGGCCCCGGCCTTGGGCCTCGCTCCCGCCGCGCTGGTCGCCCTGCCCGGCTACCTCCCTTCCACCCCGCATCTGCCGGAGATCACCCGTCTGGAGCTACCCTTTGACGACGAAACGGTAAACGCCTGGCTCCTGGACGCGGGCGGGGGCCGCAAGATTCTCTTCGATACCGGGGACGGACCGGACGACGTCCGCCGCGCCCTGGAAAAGGCAGGCGTGGAACAAGCCGAGGTGTTGATCACCCATGATCACGGGGACCACACCGGCGGCTTGCACGGCTTGGGGAAGGCGGCCCGTAGCGTGGCAGGGCCCTCGCAGGGTAAGAGGCTGCAAGCAGGGGATAGCCTTGAAATCGGCCGCCTCCGCATCCGCGTGATCGCCTTGCCCGGCCATTGCCCCGGTGCCTTGGGCTATGTGGCGGAAGGACTCGCGCGGACCGTTTGCGTGACCGGCGATGCGCTTTTTGCAGGTTCCATCGGCGGCTGCGCCCCCGGCGACCCCTACCGGCAGGCGCTCGCCGCCATCCGGGAGCGGGTCCGGACCCTGCCCGGAGATACCCTCCTGCTCCCCGGCCACGGGCCTGCTTCCACCGTTTCGCAGGAAATTCGCGCGAATCCTTTCTTTGCCGCCGCTTGATTTTACTCCGGGAATGCGCGCCCATCGGGTTTTTTCACTAAACCCTCGGCCTCCAAGCCCGGTAATAGGTGACAAATCCGACCCCGCGGGAAAGTGCCGCGAAACCCCACCGAATCCCACATGAGAACGATCATCTCCTCCGCCCTCCTCGCCTCCGCGCTGGCCGCCACCGCCCAGGACAAGTGGTACGAGCAGATGCAGATCGGCCCTGCGTGGAGCAATACCTTCGACGCGACCATCGGCGGCGAAAAGACTCTGGGAGCCGTGAAGGGCATCCTGGTGGATCTCGGCGACGGAGCCCATGCCCTTTTCGACACGGAGACCCTGCGGGTGGTAAGCGCCTACAAGGGTTTCGTCCACTGGGGCGGGACGCCCTGGACCGGTGCCCACGGCCAGCTCGTGCGGATCGCGAACGAGAACGACGCCTGGTTCACCACCGCGGGCGGCCCCGGCTGGGCGGATTCCGGCGGCGGATTCCAGGACAAGCGTCCGATGAAGGGTTTCGGCAATCTGGAACACGCGAAATTCAAAGGTTACTTCCGGGACGGAAAGCGCATCGTCTTTTCCTACGAGGTCCTGGGCACGCCCGTGTATGAATCGCTGGAACTCGTGCCTGGCGGTGTCGTCCGGCAGTTCCAGGTGGCCCCGCACAAGCAGGCTCTGAGCTTCGTCATCGCGGATGACAAGGAGGGTTTCAGCGTCGGCGGTCCCGCGGCGAAGTCGAAATCCGGCGTGTCCGTGGCCCTGGGCGGCAAGGGGGTCTCCATGTCCGAGTCCAAGGGCCGCCTGGTCGGCAAGCTCTCCCCGTCCTCCGCGCCCATCACTTTCACCGTGACCTATGCGAAAGGTGCGGATGCGAAGCCCGCCGAACCCGTCGATCTCGTATCGCACACGAAAGGCGGAGAGGGCATTTGGAAGGAAACCCTCACCACCTCCGGGACCGTTTCGGACGACGAGGAAGCCGCTTGGGTAACGGACACGATCAGCCTGCCGGAGGACAATCCCTGGAAGGCGAACATCCGTTTCGCGGCCTTCGATTTCGTGGACGAGGACACCGCCGCGCTGTCCACGTGGAACGGCGATGTCTGGACCGTGTCCGGCTTGAAGGGCGATTGGTCCGAGCTCAAGTGGCGGCGTTTCGCCTCCGGCCTTTTCGAGCCGCTGGGGCTGAAAGTGGTGAACGGCGTGATCCACGTCCACGGCCGCGACCAGATCACCAAGTTGCACGACCTGAACAAGGACGGGGAGGCGGACCGCTACGAAGCCTTCTTCCGCGAATTCACCGTTTCGCCGAATTTCCACGAGTTCTCCTTCGAGCTCCAGACGGACAAGCAGGGGAACTTCTATACCGCGAAGGCTTCCCCGGTGAAGGGCGGCGGTCGTGGTTTCGACACGATCTTCCCGCATCACGGCACGATCCTCAAAATTTCCCCGGACGGGGCGAAATATACCGTGCTGGCCACCGGCCTGCGCGCACCGGGCGGCCTGGGCGTGGGCCCGAACGGGGAGATCACCACCGGCGAGAACGAGGGCACCTGGCAACCGCGCTGCAAGATCAACTACTTCACGCCGAAGCAGGCCCCCGTCTTCCTGGGAACCGAGCCGAGCAAGCACGACGTGAAAAAGCCCTTCCACGAGCCGCTCTGCTATCTGCCGATGGAGGTGGACAATTCCGGCGCTTCCCAGGTGTGGGTGCCGGAAGGCGTGGACTTCGGGCTGAAATCCGGCGAGATGATCCACCTTTCCTACGGCCAGTCCTCACTCTACCGGGTGCTGCCCGCCCCCGCGGCGGACGGCACGATGCAGGGAGGCGTGGTGAAAATCCCGGTGAGCCTGGGATCTTCCGCGATGCGCGCCCGTTTCCATGAGGATGGTTCCCTCTACGTCTGCGGCCTGCGCGGCTGGCAGACGAACGCGGCCTCCGAGAGCGCGTTCCAGCGCGTGCGCCGGAATGCGGATGTCCCCGTGCATTTGCCGGACAAGGTGGAATTCACCCGCAGCGGCGTGCGCATCCATTTCGGCGTTTCGCTCGATCCGGAGCTGGCCGCGGACCCCGAGAGCTATTCCGCGCAACGCTGGAACTACGTCCGCGGGCCGCAATACGGCGGCGGGGACTTCTCCGCGGATAAGCCGGACCGCGATGCCGAAAAATCCGCCCTCGAAAAGGAATCCCAAGGCCACAAGGTCCGGGATACCGTGAAGATCAAGGCGGTGCGCCCCTCCAAGGACGGCCGGTCCGTGGAGCTGGATCTGGACGGCCACAAGCCCTCCATGCAGATCAAGTTCACCTGGGACCTGGAAGACAACGACGGCGAGGTCATCGAGGGCGAATACCA
>CBFGVD010000128.1:0-8345 GCA_965651965.1 uncultured Verrucomicrobiaceae bacterium
TGGTCACGCGCCAGCTCAATAGCGACAAGGACCACGGTCACAAGAACTTCTATCTCTACCGGGATACGAACCGGACCGGACAATGGCGGCCGATCATCTGGGACGTGGACCTTTCCCAAGGTCACAACTGGATTTCCTCCCACGGTTACTTCGACGACACGCTGGTTTGGAACAACGGGCTGAACGCCCACTCCGCGAACGACCGCTTCTATAACATCGTGCTGGAATCCCCGGAAATGCGGGAAATGTGGGTGCGCCGGATGCGGACGCTCATGGACACCATCCTCCAGCCGCCGGGGACGGTAGACGGCCTCCTGGAGACGCGGATGCGGGAGATCGCGGCAAGCGTGGACCCGGAGCCCGCCGCCTCCTCCTGGACGGATGGCGACCTGGATTTCCAGAAGTGGGGCATCCATTCGAACTTCATCCAGAACCGCCCCCGCGAGGAAGTGGAACGCGTGATCACCGGCTACCTGGCCCCCCGCCGGAGCTTCCTTTTCAATACCGGAGCCGGCAGGCCGCTCCTCTACGCCCCGGGGAACGCCGCGAGCACTCCCCTGCCCGATTCGCCGCAGGTGAATGCACCGGGAATGGTGACGATCGATTCCGTGGACTACCTGCCGCCGGGGGCCACGCAGGCGGCGGAGTACGTGATCCTGCGGAACAATACCGCACAGGCGGTGGATCTCTCAGGGTGGACCTTGGACGGCGGCATCGGGCATGTCTTCGCGGGCGGCACGGTCATCCCCGCCGGGAACGGCAGCGCCGCGGCGGAGTACCGCGGCCTGCTGCATCTGGTGAAGGATGCCGCGGCCTTCCGCGCCCGGACCACGGGACCGCGCGGCGGTGAGAAGCGCCTGATCCAGGGGAACTACTCCGGCCAGCTCTCCGCCCGCGGGGAGACGATCCGCTTGCGGGATGCCTCCGGCCAGCTCATCGCCAGCTTTTCCTGGGAGGGGGATCCCTCCCCGCTCCAGCAATATCTCCGTATCGGCGAGCTGCAGTATCACCCGGCCGATCCGACCGCCGCGGAAGAATTGGCCATGCCGGAAGTCACGGACGACGACTTCGAGTATCTGGAATTCGTGAACATCGGCCCTTCGCCCCTCGCCCTCGGCGGGGCGACCTTTACGGAGGGCATCGGCTACACCTTCCCCGCCACCACGCTCGCGGCGGGAGCGCGCCTGATCCTGGCGAAGAATCCGGCGGCCTTCGCGCTGCGCTACCCGGGCGCGGGCGTCGCCGTGCTCGGCCCCTACGAGGGGGTGCTGGACAACGGCGGCGAGCGCCTGGAGATCGCCGATTCCATCGGCGAGAACATCCTCGATTTCGAGTACAAGGACGGTTGGTACCCCGCGACGGACGGGAGCGGGCGCTCCCTGGTACACCGCGATCCGGCGGGCATTCCCCACGATGATTTCGGCGACCCGGTTTCCTGGGCGATCTCCGGGGGCACGAAGGGTAGCGCCGGTGCGGGAGACAGCGCCTTCGCTCAAGCGTACTACGGCTGGGACAATTTCCACTTCAGCTCCGCCGAGCGGGACGATCCCCAGGTGTCCGGGCCCGATGCCGATCCGGATGGCGACGGCCGCAGCAACTCGGAGGAGTATGCCCTGGCGTGCGATCCCCGCGTGCCGGACGCCCCCCAACTCGCCTTCACCTGGGCGATGGAGGGGGAAATCCGGCGGCCCGCCTTGCGCTTCCTACGCCCGGCGAATGCCCTGGACCTCGCCCACCGGCTCCAGGCTTCCGGCGATCTGGAAAGCTGGCCGGTGGTCTCCAGCCAGCCGGTCTCCAGCGCTCCCGTGCCCGGCGATAAGGAGGAGGTGATTTTCCGCGATATCGCGAACGATGCGGCGGGGAAACGCTTCCTGCGGGTGGAGTACTCCTACCAGCCTTGAGGGGGGAGAGGGCAGACATCCGGCTATGCGGGCCGCTTCACTTCTCCGGTGCCGCGGGAATGACCAACGTGGGTACCGCGGCCTTCCGCACCATGCCTTCCGCCACGCTGCCGAGCAGGAGCGCGGCGACGGCCCCGTGACCGTGCGCGCCGACGACCACCAGGTCAGCCCCTGTTTTCTTCACATAATCCAGCACGGCATGGAGCGGGCTGCCTTCCGCCAGATGCACGGTGGCGTTCGTCACGTCGCCGGAGACCTGGCCGAGCAACTCGTTCAGCTTCGCCGTGGCCCGCTTCCGGGCTTCTTCCTGGAAGAGGTGGATCGCCGGGAATTCGTCCGGGGTGAAGCCGTATGCGGTGTAGCTCGGTTCCGGTTCCACCACATGCAGGAGGTGCAGGGAGGCCCCGAAGGCTTTCGCAAGCTCCACGGCGGACGCAAGTACCCCGGAGGTGGCATTCGAGAAATCGACGGCGGCAACGATGTTTTTCATGACATCTCACCCGTATCATGGGCCGCGCGCGAAATCCAGACCGGGAATGATCGGCGCGCCGACTTTACGAATTCGTGCGCGATCCGCGGATGACAGCCCCGGCCTCCGGGTCCATGGTCGGCGGGTCATGATCAAATTCCTCCACACCCGCATCCGCGTGGCCGATATGGATCGTTCCATCGCCTTCTACGAAAAACTCGGCTACACCGAGGCCCGCCGCCAGGACTCGCCGCAGGGGAACAAGCTCGCCTTCCTGGAACTGCCGGGGAACGACGTCTTCCTGGAGCTGTGCTACTCTCCCGATTACACGGAGAAGTGCCCGGAAGACCTGATGCACACCTGCCTGGGCGTGCCGGATATCATCGCCTATTGCGACGGCGTGGAAAAGGCGGGCATCGAGATCTGGCCTTCCTGCTGGCGGGAGAAATTCTCCTCCGGCGAGCGCAAGATGGCCTTCGTGACCGATCCGGACGGCTACGAGGTGGAAATTCTCGAGCGTTCCTGAATCATCGGGAATACCGATGATTTACTTTAAAAGATCGATTTGGGCGAAAATCCGGACCGTCTAGGCTTCGGGCGATGAAAGAAGACGAAAAGGCGCGCCTCCCCGACGGGCGGATGATCGGCTATGCGGAATACGGCGATCCGGAGGGGGAAGCCGTGTTCTTCTTCCACGGCTGGCCGAGCAGCCGCTACCAGGGGAAATTGATGCACGGGATCGCGGCGGAGCGCGGCCTGCGCCTGATCGCGCCGGACCGGCCGGGCATCGGCCTCTCCGATCCCTTGCCCGGCCGCGGTTTCGGCGCCTGGCCGCGGGACGTGGCGGGACTGGCGGATGCCCTCGGCCTGGAGCGCTTCCGCGTCTGCGGTGTCTCCGGCGGCGGACCGTACGCCCTGGCCGCCGCCGCGGGCTTGCCGGAGCGGGTGATCGCCGCCGCGGTGATCTGCGGCGCGCCTCCATTCGGAAGCGCGGAAGATCAGGCGCACATGCACTGGGCCTACCGGACGCTCGCGGGGCTCAAGCGCCTGCGCCGCGCGGTGGCCCCCGTGGTGATCGGCGGCAGCCGCTGGATGATCGCCCGCGGCGCGGACCGCGCCCCCATGTCCTGGATGATGAAATCCATCCCCGCCAGCGACCGCACCGCGATCTCCGACTACGGCTGCTGGGAAAGCGTGACCCGCAGCTATCTGGAAGGCGTCCGCAACGGCACCCTGCCCGTCTTGACGGATGGAGAGCTCTATTTGGCACCCTGGGATTTTTTCCCGGAGGAGATCCGCGTGCCCGTCGCCTTCTGGCACGGCACAGAGGACAAGAACCTGCCGCTGGAGGTCGTGAAGCGCCTGGCCGGCCGGGTGCCGGGCTCGGAGGGTCACTGGATCGAGGGGGAGGGCCACTATTCCTTGCCCCTGCGTTTCCGCGGGCCGGTGCTGGATTGGTTGAAGGCGGGCGGCCCCGCATGATCCGCTCAGCGGCCCGCTTTTCCGGGCTCCTGCCGCTCGGATTCGTGGATGATTTCCAACGCGTGCTCCACTTCCTCGACGGGGTCGGGGAGGCGGGCCTTCTTACGGAAGATCCGGAAGGGGAAAAGAAGCACGGTGAAAACCGCGCCGAGCAGCAGATCGTAAATGCGCACCGGCACCATCAGCGCGGAATTCACCGGCTTCAGCACGGCTTGGACGGCGGAATTTTTTGAATACCAGATGGTGATGGCAATGATCGCGACGATCCCCAGGAACTTCTGCAAGGTGGTGATGTCCACATGGAAGCTCAGCTCCACGACAAGCAGGAGCCCCACGTAACCGATCAGCAGGAAGGCGGTGTGCTCCAGCACCGGGTAGCGCTCGATCAACTTGATGCAGTGCCCGGCCACGAAGCGGAGCGCCAGGATTCCGATGAAGACGCCGGTGCAGACGACCCACATTTTCGGGCTCAGGGCGACGGCGGCCACCACGTTGTCCACGCCCAGGCTCAGGTCCATGAGCTCGATGGAGACGACCGTGGCCCAGAAGCCTTTCCCGGCCATCTTTGCCACCGCCTGGCCGGATTCGTCCACCTCCATCGCGGCTCCCTTGTGCCGCGTCGCGAAGTGGTGCGCCATCAGGTGGATCAGGTAGGCGGCCCCGATCAGCTTGAGCCAGGGATTCTCGATGATGAAGGCGGCGAGCAGCAAGGCCAGGCCGCGGAAGAAGTAGGCTCCGATGATACCGACCCGCAGCGCCCAGTACTTCTGCTTGCCGGGCAGGTGGGAGGCCATGGCGGCGATCGCGAGGGCATTGTCCACCGACAGCAGGCCCTCGATGATGATGAGGGAGACGATGACCGGAAGCGCCTCCCGGATATTGTTCCAAAGTTCGGGAGTGAAAATCTCGGCAAGCATGGGACGGGCGGGGAGCATCCATCGCGCCGGGAGCCCTGGCAAGACCGGGTGGAGGCCCCACATTGGTGCTTGATGCGGGGCGCGGCGATCTGGCCATGTTCCGGCGTGCCGGGCGGCTTCGAAGTCTCATCGTTCCTGGACGAGTTCGGCGGACTCGCCCGGGAAAAGGGCTTCGCCCGGCGGCTGCTCTGCGAGACGGAAGCCGGGCCGCTGCTTGTTTGGGAAAGGTTGGGGGCGGGAGCTCCCGCGTACATTTCCGCCGGCATGCACGGGGACGAGCCGGCCGGGCCGTTGGCGGCGCTGGAGCTGCTCCGCTCCGGACTGCTGGACGAGGGCTCCTGGCTCATCGCTCCCGCCTTGAATCCCGCGGGGCTGGCTGCGGGCACGCGGGAAAATGGCGCGGGGATCGATCTGAACCGGGATTACCTGCACCGCAGCAGCCCGGAGGTCCGCACCCACGCCGCCTGGCTGGAGGGCCTGCCGTGCCCGCGGGTCTTCGTTTCCCTGCACGAGGACTGGGAAAGCTCCGGCTTCTATTTCTACGAAATCAACCTGGGCGAGGACCGGCCGGAGCGGGCCGCATCGATCCTGAAGGCGGTGGAACCCTGGTTCCCTACGGAGCCGGCCACGGTGATCGACGAGCACGAGATCCGCTCCGCGGGCTGGATCTACCACGTGCCGGAGGCGGATTTCCCGAACGACTGGCCGGAGGCGATCTTTCTGGCGAAGCGCGGCTGCCCGGTTTCCTTCACGTTCGAAACGCCGAGCGCGAATTGCTTGCAGGACCGCGCCGCCGCGCACGTGGCCGCGGTGAATGCGGCCCTGGCTTTCCGGTGAAACGGCGGGGTTGATCGCCGCGCTCCGGCCGTTAGCCTGCCGGCATGAGATGGCTTTTCCTCTGGCTCGCTCCCGCAGGCATCGCGCTGGCCGCGCCGGCGGATGACTTCATCGCCGCCGCGAAGGCGAAGCACGGCGGGGCAGGGGAAAGGGCGGCGCGCTTCCTGGTGGAAAACATGCCCGCGGGGGACAAGGCGGCGCTCTCCGCGGAATTCCTCGCGGAGAACCTGGACCTCGCTTTCAAGGCGCGGGAGGAATTCCCCTGGGCCAAGGAGGTGCCGGAGGAGATTTTTCTCAACGACGTGCTGCCGTACGCGGTCTTCGATGAAACGCGGGAGCCCTGGCGCGCCGGTTTTCTGGAAAAGGCCCGCCCGATCGTGAAGGACGCCGGGACCGCGGGCGAGGCCGTGCAGGCGCTCAACCGGGAGTTTTTCAACGTGGTGAAGGTCCACTACGATACGGGCCGCAAAATGCCGAACCAGAGCCCTGCCGAATCGATGGCGCTGGGCAAGGCGACTTGTACCGGGCTTTCCATCATCCTGGTGGATGCCTGCCGCGCGGTGGGCATCCCGGCCCGGGCCGTCGGCACGCCGATGTGGTCGAACGGGCGCGGCAACCACACCTGGGTCGAGATCTGGGACGGCGGCTGGCATTTCACCGGTGCGGACGAGTACGACAAGGAGGGGCTGAACCGCGGCTGGTTCGTGAACGACGCCGCCCAGGCGAAGGCGGATGTGCCGGAACATGCGATCTACGCCACCTCCTGGAGGCGGGAAGGCCCGAGCTTCCCGATGGTGTGGGCGAGGGGTAGCAAGGAGGTGGCGGCGGTCAACGTGACCGGGCGCTATGTCGCCGGGAAAACGGACGAGGGCATCCCGCGGGTGATCCGTCCGAACATCGCGGTACGGTTGCGCGGCGGGGACGGGGCTGGCAGGATCGCAGCCGCCGTGTGGCTGACCACTCCCGCCGGGAGAAAGCTGATGGAAGGGAGGACAAAGGCCGGCAGAGCCGACCTGAATGACATGCCCCGCTTCCCCGTCGCTCTCGGGGACAGCTACCGGCTGCGTTTCGATCTGGATGGCAAGGCCCTTGAAACCAGGGTTTTCACGGTCGAAAAGGACGAGACGACGCTGGACCTGCAGGCGGAGGATCTTGAGGCGGTGCCTGATTCCGTGGCCGCACTGGCCGCTGGCAAGACGGCGGCAGGCGAAAATCTGTCCAAAGAAGAGGCGACGCGGCTCCTCATGCTGGACCATGAAATGGAGATCGAAGAGCAGCGCGACGGCAGGGCGAAGGAGCTCCAGGACAAATCGATCGAGCTCGGGGACAAAACCCTGCGCTGGGAAGCGAAAATTTTCGGCGAGGCCCCGGCGGACGGCCGCAGCCTGTGGATCTCCATGCATGGCGGAGGCGGTGCGCCGCCGCAGGTGAACGACCGGCAGTGGAAAAACCAGATCGGCCTCTACGAACCGGCCGAGGGCATCTACGTGGCACCGCGCGCGCCCACGGATACCTGGAACCTCTGGCACGAAGGCCACATCGACCCGATGTTCGAGCGGTTGATCGGGAATTACGTGGCGGTGGAAGGGGTGAATCCGGACAAGGTCTATCTGATGGGCTACTCTGCGGGCGGGGACGGTGTCTGGCAACTCGCGCCGCGGATGGCGGACCGTTTCGCGGCCGCGGCGATGATGGCCGGCCATCCGAACGAGGCACGCCTGGACGGTCTGAGGAACTTGCCCTTCGCGATCTTCATGGGTGCCAAGGATGCCGCCTACGACCGGAACAAGATCGCCGCGGAGCGGGCGGCGGAGCTGGACAAGCTGGAGCGGGCGGATCCCGGCGGCTACGTCCACATGGCCCGCATTTACGAGGGGCTGGGCCACTGGATGGAGCGGAAGGATGCGGAGGCCCTGCCCTGGATGGCGAAATTCCGCCGCAATCCCTGGCCGCGAAAAATCGTGTGGGCGCAGGACGATGTGACCCGGGACCGTTTCTACTGGCTGAAGATCCCGGACAAGGCGGCGGCGAAAGCCGGGGAGAAAATCACCGCCACGGCGGGGGAGGGGGAGATCCGCCTGGAGGGCAAGATTCCGGCGGGGACCGAGATCCGGCTTTCGGACGCGCTGGTGGACCTCGACCAGCCGCTGCGCGTGATCGTGAACGGCAAGGAAACCTGGCGGGGCAAGGCACCGCGGAGCATCCGCGCGATCCGCAAGACCCTGGAAGAGCGGCTGGACCTGCCCGCGGCGGCCACGGCGATTGTTACATTGCCGTAATGCAGGATTAGCCTGGTCCCCGCGGGCAAAGAAAAAACCCGGCTTCCTTCGGGGAAGCCGGGCCATGCAAATCCTGGGAAACTGTCTTATCGGATCAGTTCACCGCCACCGCGGAGGAACCGGTCTCGCCGGTACGGATGCGGATGGCTTCCTCGACCGTGGAGATGAAGACCTTGCCGTCGCCGATCTTGCCGGTGTTCGCGCTCTTGACGATGGCTTCCGCCACGGAGCCGGCCTGGGCGTCGTCCACAACGATCTCGATCTTCACCTTGGGGAGGAAATCCACCGTGTATTCGGAGCCGCGATAGATCTCCGTGTGGCCTTTCTGGCGGCCGAAACCCTTCACTTCCGTAACGGTCATGCCCTGCACTCCCACTTCGGCCAGGGCTTCCTTCACTTCCTCCAACTTGAACGGTTTGATAATCGCTTCGATTTTCTTCATGGTGCGGCGGATTGGTCA
>CBFGVD010000129.1:0-8284 GCA_965651965.1 uncultured Verrucomicrobiaceae bacterium
AAGTTCAAGGAGGAGTTCTTCGCCGTCGGCTCCCTGCTGGCGACCGGCACGCCCGATGCGATCCTGAACGCGGACCGCAAGGAATTCGCGGACGAGGGGGTGAAGGTCACCATCGCCCAGGTGGAGGAGCTGGGCCTGCACGCCTTCCCGCCGCGGCGGGAGGAGCTGGAGGCGGCCTTGAAAAGTCTGGCGGAGGAAAACGGCTACGAACTGGCCGTGCTCGTCGTCACCGACATCGCGAACCACCACAGCCTGGTGCTGGCGGCGGGCGAGCCGGGCTTCGTCGCGAATATCCCGTACGCGCGGATCGATTCCAGCCTCTACGATGCGCCCGGGGTGGTCAGCCGGAAGAAACAGATCTTCCCCGCGGTCTGCCAGGCGCTCCGCCAGGCGGGCTAGGCGGGCTAGGCGGCGGGTCTTCCGCGCCGCCGTCCCAGCCGCGGCCGGTCGCGATCGTTTCCGCCAGCCGGACATGCTCCGGCAGCTCCGCGAAGACGAGCGCGGCGAAGCCGACCAGGAACCGCTCGCCGGGGCGGGTATGCAGGAAGCCGATGCTGCGGTCCCGCCCGCCCGCGTCCGGGCGCTTCATGTTGAAGCGCAGGCCGGCCAGCACTTCCACCGTCTCCGTGCCGCCGGTGATGTTGATCTCGTGGCTCGCCATGAAGACATCGATGGACTCGAAGGCGCCGAAGGGGACCTCGTGCACCGCCGCCTCCGCCATGGGCCGGGAATCGGGGATCTCCGGGCGCAGGAAAAGATATTCGAATTCCTCTTCCCGCGCGGGTTCCCGCACGATGTCCACGCCCTCCCGGTATTCCCAGGCACCGTGCCGCACGACCGAGACGCGGCGGTCCGAGGTGCCGAACTGGACCGTGCCGCCGCCGACGCTGGCGAACTGGATGGCATGACAGCGGGTGATGCCGCTGAGGGGGTTGAAGGAAGCATTCCACACCCACATGCCGGGGAGAAGCCAGCCTTGGGAGAGGGGGGAGAGATAGCGGGGGAGGGGAGTCATTCCGGGCCGCGACATATCAAAATCGCATCCCGCGCGGGAAGCGGACAATGCGGCATGCCCCGATGATGCCCCGCCGCACGCGGAGCGGGGGCGTATCATCATTCCTCCCGCTCCGGGGCCTCGCTGGCGGCCCGGCGGAGAGCGGCGGCGCGGGCGGCCTGTTCCTCCGCCCGCAGGGCGCGGATGGCGGCGCGCTCCCGCGCGATCTCGCGGGCCAGCCGTTCCTTTTCCTGTTCGTAGGCTTCCCGGTCGCGGGCGGGCCGCCCGAGGGCCCGGTCGATGGTGGCCTGTCCCTTCCTCAGCGCCGCGCCCACGGAGAGGGTTTCCCGCGTGTCCATGTGGAAGGAGCCGCGCAGCGTATCCGCCTTGCGCTCCAGCGCGGCTTTGACCCTGTCCGCCTTCGTCCCCGCGCCGGCGGTTCCGGCCTCCGCTTCCGTCACGGCGTCCTGTACGAAGCGGGTGGCCCAGGTGGCGAACAAGGCCGCCGGGATCATCAGGATCGCGAGGATGGTTTTCATGATCCCCTCCTGTATCATCGCCGCGGCGGAGGTCAAAAAGGGATTCCCGGCGGGGCCGTGCAGCCCGGCATCGACTTTCTCCGGGCGGGATTCTTAAAAAAGGGGGTGCAGGCACCGGTCTATCGTTTCCGCCGTTCGCTCACCTTCTGGCTGGGGCTTTTCGGCGTGGCATTTATCCTGAGCCTCTGGGTCGATTCGGTATACCACTGGAGTTCGATTTCCTGGAGCAAGGGAAGAATCACCACCTCTCTGGACAACGGGGAGTCTTCGCTGTTTTTCTATCACGGCAGGGTGGCCGGGATGCGCGCAGGGGGAAGGGTGGGTGCCTCGCGCTCCGCCATTACCGCGGCGGGGAAGGGGCCTCCGCTCGATTTCATTCCGAGGCCGCTCGCCGGGAGGCGGCGCATCGGGGCCGCGGACGGGGTCTTCCTGGACCTGCCGCACTGGTTGCTGCTTTTCCTCTACCTCGGCGCGTGGTATGGCTGCATGCTGCTGCGCCGGCTGCAAGTGCGCCGGGCGCGGGCCGCGATGGCGGAGCTCCCGCGGTGAAAGGCCGGGATCGCCCTTGCGCGGCGGCTCCCGCCCGGCCAAGGTCCGGGGCGTGGCGGAGACGGCGACAACAGCGCGGCGATGGAACAGCTTCGTGTGCCCGGGATGCAGGTTCATCTTCCGGGTGCCGCGGGATCACGATGGCAAAGGAGTGGTGTGCCCGGGCTGCAAGGTGATGCTGCGCCTGCCCGGCGCGGAGGACGAACCCGGGCCCCTGCTCGCCCCCCGCCGCGAGGCGCCGGACACGGCCGCGGACGAGGCGGAGCACGAGGAAGCCGGGCCGACCGGAGAGGGCGAAGGGGACGGCACCCTGCGCCTGATCGCCATGATGGCGGTGCCGGGTCTCCTGCTGCTGGGACTTTTCGCCTGGATGATGATGCCGGACAAGGACGCGCCCGCGGCGGCCGCCGCCGTGCCCGGGGAATCCGCCCCGGCGGCGGAGGAAGAAGCGGAGCCCGCGGCGGAGGAAGCTCCCCCGGCACCCCGCGCGCCGAGCGAGATGGTGCAGATGGAGGAGACGGCGCGGAAATTCATGGAGGCCCCCACGCAGGAAGAGGCGCTGGCGCTGTGCTTCCGGCCGGAGGCGATCCGGGAAAAGGCCGCGGAATGGTATGCGCGGGAGCCCTACGAGGCACCGGGCTTCCAGGGCACCACGGACAATCTCGCGGAAACCGCCGTCGGCAAGCTGCGCATCACCAGCCTGGGCGTGCGCACCGGGGACTTCGATCCGCGGCACATCGCCCTGGTGCAGACCCCGGAGGGTTTCCGGGTGGATTGGGAGAGCTGGGTCGGCTGGTCTGAGATGAGCTGGGAGGACTTCAAGGCGCAGCGCCCCGCGGAGCCGAAGCGCTTCCGCGCGATTTCCTCCGCCTCGGATTACTACAATTTCGGCTTCAAGGACGAGACGGAGTGGATCTCCTTCCGCCTGGAATCCCCGGACGGCATGCACTTCCTCTACGGGTACGCCCCCGCGGGCAGCGATCTGGCCGCCCGCCTGCGGCCGCTGGACGGCGTGGAGAAGCGGCCGGTGATCCTGGAGCTGAGCTATCCGCCGGATGGCAAGGCCGACAACCAGGTGATCATCGGCGGGATCTCCGGCGACGGCTGGATCGACCTGCCGGAGCAACCTTGAAACGCACCCCGGCATGCCCACCACCCTGGAGAAAGCGCAGGAACTGAACCTGGACCCCGGCATTTACGGGACCTTCGCGGAGATCGGCGCGGGCCAGGAAACGGCGAACTGGTTCTTCCGCGCCAGCGGCTCCGCCGGCATGGTGGCGAAGACCATCTCCGCCTACGACATGACGATGAGCGATGCCATCTATGGCAAGAGCGACCGCTATGTCTCCCGCCAGCGGCTGCGGCAGATGCTCGACCACGAATACGCCATCCTGATCGAGCGGCTGGCGCCGAAACGCGGCGAAAGCACGACTTTCTTTTCCTTCTGCAATACCGTCCGCGCCCGCGGCTACCTGGATACGGGCGAGTGCCACGGCTGGCTGGGCCTGCGCTTCCAGCTCAAGCCGGGGGATCCTCCTTCGGAGATCTTCGTGCACGTGCGCCTGCTGGACGAGACGAACGCCGAGCAGGCCGAGGCGCTGGGAATCGTGGGCGTGAACCTGATCCACGCCGCCTTCCGCCAGCGCGGCCACCTCGGCCGGTTCGTGAACTCCCTGGCGGAAAACCTCCGCCCCTACCGGGTGGAGATCGACATGCTGAAATTCCACGGCCACGGCTACGGTTTCTTCGACAACCGGCTCTGCTCCCTGGCGCTGGTGGAGAGCGGCCTCACGGAGGCGGTCATGTTCCTGCCGGACGGGGAGGTGGTGCAGGCGGCGGAGGCGCTCTACAAGCGCCCGATCCTGCTGCTGCGCGGGAGCTACGATCCCGTGACGCGGCTGCACCTCCAGATGATGGAGCAGGCGCGGCAGGTCTTCGCCGATTCCCTCCAGCCGGGCGAAGCGGAGAGGACCATCGAGCTCTGCGAGATGACGATGGCGAACCTGCTGCGGGGCAAGACGGTGGACCATGTCGATTTCATCGACCGCTGCGACGCGCTGCAGGCGCTGGGCAAGACGGTGCTGGTATCCCGCTACGCGGAGTTCCACCGCATCGCGGCCTACCTGAGCCGCTCGACGGAGCGGCCCATCGGCATCGTCCTGAGCATCGGCCTGCTGAACGAGCTTTTCAAAGCGAAGTGGTCGGAGAACCTGGCGGGCGGCCTGCTGGAATCCTTCGGGCGGCTTTTCAAGAACCAGGTCACGCTCTACGTCTATCCCTGGAAGAACCGGAAGACCGGCGAGCTGGTGGATGCGAACCGCTTCGTGCCGCCGGAAGATTCGCGCAGCCTCTACCGCTACTTCCTGGAAACGGGCCGGGTGCGCCCCGTGCCGGTGGGGGACGAAGGGCTGCTGCAATTCACCGGCCGGGACATCAAGGGCATGATCGGCGCCGGGGACGAGGGGTGGAAGGACTACGTGCCCGCGGAGGCCCACCGCGCGGCGATGCATTTGCACCAGTGAAGCCGGAAAGGAGACCGCTTCATCCGGCGGCTCGGCGTCAAATGGAATTTCTTTTTTGTTGAAATTAGGAAGTTAAATGACGAAATCCATTCCGGATACCTCGTAAACCTCTCCTATAATGACAAAAAAAGCGTTTATCCTCGCCTGTGCCGGCAGCACCTGCCTGATTACCGCGGGCAGTTCCGCGACTTTCTTCAGCGACCCTCTTACCTCGGACGCCGGGAACTTCGCCCTGGGCACGGGGACCTCCTCCATCAGCTTCGGCCCTTCCGGCGTGAGCTTCGACGGTGCCGGCGACGGCGGCCGCCGCTACCTGCACACGGTGGACAATGCCTACTTCGGCAGTGCTTTCACCGCGACCCTCACCTTTTCGCTGCCCGCGGGCGCGACCGGCGCCTCGGTGCTTTTCATGGGACTCGGCACCGGAGACGCCGGCACCTTTTACAATCAGCCGGATCAGAATCTCGCCGGCCACAGCGGTGCCTGGGTCGGCTGGGATCCCCGCGACTTGGGCGGCGGCAGCGGACGCATCGAAGCCGTTTCCCAGATCGATGACGCGGACATGAACATCCTCGGCGTCGGCGAATCGCCTTTCACCTCGACGGCGGCCTATGGTCCGGATTCGGGCCAGAACACCGCGGTCATGACGTGGGACCCGGCCACCGGCACGATCACCTGGACGCTCGACCTGGGCAGCAACGGCGCGGGCGTGGACGAGACCGTCAGCACCATTCTCGACCCGGCGCTCCTGGATCGTTGGAACGGCACGACCGCCAGCGACCCTTCGAGCATCTTCTTCGGCGGGAACAACGGCATCGTCGTTTCCGATTTCAGCGTGGTCCCCGAGCCCGCATCCCTGGCCTTGCTGGGTCTGGGCGGTCTCACCCTGCTCAGGCGCCGCCGCTGATCCCGCTTCCTGCCATCCTCGACAGCCGGGCCCAGCCCGGCTGTCTTGTTTTCAGGGCATCATGCATCCTGTCGAACTCAAGCGCCAAGAGGCCTTCCAAGCCGCCGGGCGGCACCGGCTGGACGAGGGCTTGCGTGCCATCCGCGGGCTTCTCCGGCAGTATCCGGATCACCCCCTGTTGCAGCTGGATCTCGCGGAACTCACGCTCCAGGTGCCGGATCCCGAGGCGGCGCTCCGCCTGGCGCGGAGAGCGTTGAAACGTTCCGAAGGTCCGCTTGTATCGAGGGCTTCCGGCATCTTCCATCGCGCGGGCCGGACGGAGGAGGCGCTGGAAATCCTCCGGGAAGGAGCCCGGCATTCGGCACCGCTCCGCCTGGAGCGGGCGATGGCGCTCGAGCGGCTCAACCGTCTGGAGGAAGCGGAGTCCGCGCTGAAGGAAGTGCCGCTCCCGGATCCCCTGGCCCTGTGGCTGAAGGGACGCCTGCTCCGGCGGAGCCATCGCGCGGCGGAAGCGATCGATTGCCTCCGCGCCATGTTGGCAAACGCCCGGAGCGATACCCGCGCCGCGAGCCTTGCAGGCTACGAGCTGGCGCAGGCGCTGGATGATACCGGCGACTTCCCCGAAGCCTTCAAGACGCTGGTCCGGACCAAGGCGTCCATCACGGCCGGGCTCCCGCCTGCGACCCGGAGCCGGCTCGAGGCGGCGCTGGAGGAGGAACACGAAGTCCGGCGGCGGCTTTGCCACGGTGCAAGCCTGGAACGCCTCCGGCGCTGGCACGACGAAGCGCCCGCCCAGGACGACTTGCCTCCGCTCCTGGTGCTGACGGGACACCCGCGCAGCGGCACGACGCTGCTCGAACAGCATCTGCGCCGATTCCCGGGCGTGGCCTGCGCGAGCGAAGAGCAAATCCTCCGCCGCTCGATCGAACGCGCGACCCACCGCGTGCCGCGGCAAGCCGGCGAAACTCCCTTGGACGTGCTCGACCGGTTGGACGCCTCCTTCCGGAAGAACGCCCGCGCCACCTATCGCGCCTTCCTCGGCAAGCGCGCCGGAGCCGGGACCCGGGTGCTGCTCGACAAGGAGCCTTCCTACCTCGATTACCTTCCCGTCCTGTTGCGCTTCGTGCCCGGGATGAAGCTGCTCGTGATCCGGCGGGATCCCCGCGACGTGCTGCTCAGCTCGCTTTTTCTCCCCGTTCCCGTCGATAATCCGAGTGCCTGGGCCTGGCTTGATCCGGCCCGCGCCGCCTTGCGGCTCCGCCGCGTCCGGGAAGGCTGGGACGCCTTGCGCCCGAACTGGCCGGGACCGGTCCAGGAATTGGACTATGAAACTTTCCTGCGGGATCCGGACGCATGTCTTTCCAGGCTTGCCGGATTCATGGGACTGGAGGCGGCCGCCCCGGAAGCCGCCCCGCCGGCGTGGATTTCCTCCCCCAGCTACCCCCGTGCCGCAGGAGCCATCGACGACCGTTCCGCGGGCCGCTGGCAGCGCTATGCAGCGGAACTCGAATGCGCCTTCGGCGAGCTCATGTCCCCCGCCGCCGCCGGGGATTGATCGGATGTCCGGATGCCGGGGCTCCGGCCCGTGCCTTCCAAGAAGACGTGACGGCGCGGGCGTGGCCGCGTAAAAAGGCGGGCCTCCTCTTCATGGACGTTTACTTCACGCCGCTGGAACCGCCGATCTACGAGCTCCTTTCGTGGGACATGGATCGCATCATGCGCTGCCTGGAGGTGATCCGCCGGGAGCTGCCGTCCCTGGCGGGGGATCTGATGCCGGAGGGGCCGAAGCTGGCGATCTTCGCGATGCCGCGGGGCCGCTTTCCCGGCGGCAGCTACCCGGTGCTGGGGCTGGTGCAATCCACGCCGGAGGCCACGGCCCCCTATCTCGCGATCGAGGGCCGCATCCGCACCTGGTGCGCGGAACTCGGGAAAGAGGGGCTGGAGACCCGCGCCGCCGGGGTGGACACGCCGAGTTGGGAGGAATTGAAGGCCTGCGGCTGCTATCCCGATCCGCGGGAGTGAAGGGAGCAGGCGCGGCCCCCGCGGGTCAGACCGTTTGCATCGTCCGCTGGAGCTCGGCCAGGCGATGGTCCGCGGCTTTGAGCATGGCCAGGATCTTCTGCTGTTTGGCCGTTTCCTCCGGATCGAGCGTGGCGGAAGCGGCGCGCTGGGCGGCTTCGTTCACCGCCTGCTGCAGGGCGCGGGCGGCGGCGGATTGGAAGCGGGAATCGGTGAAGGGGGCGCCGGGGGACATTTCCGGGTCCATGGACTCGATCAGGAAATCCGGGAAGAAATGCGGCTGGCACACGCGATAGACATGCAGGCCGAGCGCGAAGAGATCGCTGGCCAGGGGGCGCAGGTCCTCGATGCCGTGTTGTTCCCAGTGGCGCTCCACGGCCAGGGCTTCTTCCACGGTGTCGGTGGCGTCGCCGATCCAGTCTTCCGCGATGCCGGGGCCCTTGCGGGAATCATCCAGCCAGGCGCAGAGGGCGTGGGCGAGGAGGTGCCGGGCCTGGAGCGCCATTTCGGCGGGGGCGGGGTGATTGCGTTCGTGGGGCGTCAGCAGTTCCAGCACGCGGCGGGCATCGGCGGCGGTGGCCTCCGTGTCGTCCATCACCTGCAGGGAGTGGCGACCGCGGTTCAGGGTCGCATTGCAGAGGGTCAGGAGCTGCTGCGGGTTCTGCGGGTCGGAAAGGAGCGCGATGCATTCGTCGAAGCAGCGGCGGGCTTCGGCAGGGTCTTGCACCACGAGGCCGCGGTTCGCCCAGGCCAG
>CBFGVD010000130.1:0-8274 GCA_965651965.1 uncultured Verrucomicrobiaceae bacterium
GCGGAGTCTCCATCGAGCGCTCCCAAGCCCGCGTCACCATCACCGGCATCCCGGACGTGCCCGGCATGTCCGGCAAGATCCTGGGCGCGCTGGGAGAGGCGGAGATCAACCTGGACATGATCGTCTCGAACATCGCGAGCGACGGCTTCGCCCGCCACTCCTTCACGATGCACTCGAACGACCTGGGCAAGGCTCAAGCCGCGCTGAAGCCGGTGCTAGCCGGGCTGGGCCCAGATGCGAAGATCGAGACGGAAGGCGGGATCGCGAAGCTTTCCGCCGTGGGCATCGGCATGCGCTCCCACTCGGGGGTGGCGGCCACGATGTTCCGCGCGCTCGGCGATGCGGGGATCAACATCGGCATGATTTCCACCTCCGAAATCAAGATTGCCGTGACGGTGGACGAGACGCGGATCGAGGATGCCGCCCGGGCGGTGCACGATGCCTTCCAGCTCGACAAGGAGCCGGTGAAGTGAGGCCTTGGAAGGGCGGATCGGCGGCATGATGGATAATCCCTACCAGCCGCCCGCGGGAATCGACCCGCCGCCCCTGCCCCGGCCCGGAAGCGGGCCGTTGAGGGTTCCGCGGGGGCTCGCGGTCGCCTGTGTGGTGTTGTACGGGCTTTGCACCGCGGCCGTGCTGGCGGACCACGCGGTGCGCAGCCTGGCACCGGGGTCCGCGGCGGCATTGCACGACAGCCATGCCGTGACCGTGGGCCTGGTGCCCTTGGATCTGGTGATCCTATCCACCTACCTTGCCGCCGCGGTTCTTTTCCTGCTGTGGAAATACCGCGCGGCTGCGAATGCGGTGATCCTGGACCCCGCGGGCATGAAATACAGCCCGGCGATGTGCGCGGGATCCTACTTCATCCCCTTCGCGAATCTGGTCATTCCCTGCTGGGCGATGGCGGATATTTCCCGGATCAGCACGGGCGGCCGCCGGGGAGTGGCCCTCTGGTGGACCACCCAGGTCCTTTCCTTCTTCCTCGGTGGTGCCGCGGCGCTCCGCGCCGGGGAATCCCCGGTGCCGGGCTGGCTGGAACATGCCGTCGTGGCCTGGGACACGGCCGCTTTCTTCATCGCGTGGCGGCTGATCATGCGGATCACGCGCGGTCAGGAAAGCCGCGCTGCCACCTGAGAAGCCGGGAATTCAGCCCTTCCTCTTCTTCGGCAGGGCGGCGATCCAGCGCTCCACGTCCCGGATCACCTGGTCTTTCCGGGTATCGTACATCAGCAGATGGTAGGAGTCCGGGTAGAGGCGGAAGCTGCGGTCCTTCTTGTCCGGAATATTGCCGAAGAAGGCTTTCACATCGTCCGTCTTGCTGAAGAAATCCTTGCCTCCGTGGAGCACGAGGGTCGGGACCTTGAAGGTCTTGGCGCATTCCGGCATGCCGTCGATGAGTTCGCCGAGGGCGACGAGCAGGCGCAGGGTGTGCTTGTCGATGTGCCAGGCGTTCGTCTCGGATTGCTCGGAGTGGAGCGTGTCGTGGGTCATCTGGACTTCCTGGCCGCCGGCGAGCGCTTCCAGGGAGAGGCGGGCGGTGGGGGCCATGTAGGCGATCTGGCGGACGAGGTTCTTCTTCCACTCGGGGAAGTCCTCCCGGAATTTCACCACCGGGGAGGAAATCACCAGCGCGTCGCACGGGGGCGGATTGCCTGCAGCCACATCCAGGCGGTAGGTGTGGGCGGCGATGAGCGCGCCCATGCTCTCGCCGAACCAGACGATCCGCGCGTTCGGGTGCTTGCCGCGCACCATGCGGGTGAATTGGTTCAGGTCGTGGTACCACTTCCGCGGGTCATCGATGTCGCCGCGGCGTTCTTTCAGGGGGTCTTTCCCCTGGCCGCGGACCTCGTAGGCATACACGGCGGTTTTCGGCTGCTCCTTGAGCATGCGGCGGCCGAGATTCTCGTAATCGATCGCGGCCCCGCAAAAGCCGTGGATGCCGATGACGACGGTATCCGGCTTGGTGCCCTCCCGCAGCCACTTGCGGTAGCCGAAGGTTTCCCTGCGCAAGGTTTCCTCCGGCCGGTCGGTCACCAGGGTGTAGTCCGTGGCGCATTGGCTGAGGAACAACGCGGCAAAAACGGCCCCCGCGGCCTTTGCCGCGAGACGCGGCAGGCTGTTTCCGGGTGCGGCGGGGATATCCTTCATCCGTTGAAAACGTGCCACTTCATACGACCCGGGGCAATCCTGGTTTCCACGAAGTTGCAGAATGCGCGATATGCGGGCGGCTGCGGTACCGCTTACGCCCCGGCGGGGACCTTGGCGTCCAATCCGTTGTGGATGGCGGGGAGAATCTCCCCGAGCTCATCCGCGACGATGAAATCCCCCGGTCGGCAGAAGCCCCGCAGGAGTTCGATCAGCGGTGCCCAGAAGCGGACGCCCGCGGGGTTCCTGCGGTTGAAGAGGATCACCGGCTTGCCGTCCATGAGGGGGTTCCGCTGGTGTTTGAAGATCATCAGGGCCAGCAGCTCCTGCACGGTGCCCGCGCCGCCGGGGAAGATCACGAAGGCGTCCGAATTCTCGATCATCACCTCCATGCGGGTGTAGATATCCGGACGGAGCCAGAAGCTGGCGAGACCGTCCGGCAGGCCTTCGAGCTCGATGATGTGGGGGACGTTCGACCCCGCGGTCCAGCCGCCCGCATCCACGGAACCCTCCACCACGGCACCCATGATGCCGGAGCGCCCGGCCCCGGAAACGCAGCCGATCCGGTTTTCCGCGAGCTGGCGGCCCAGGGCCCGGCCATCGGCCAGATAGGCGGGATCTTCCAGGGTGGCGGAGCAGAAGACGCACACGTTGCCGAGATAATCGGCCGGCACCGGATTCTCGAAGGAACTCGCCTTGCCGGCTCCGATCTTCTCCCGGCCGGCATCGGGCAGCCCTTTCGAGCGGACCATGGCCAGGGTTTCGAGGACCGCTTCCGGGCTATCCGCGGAGAGCAGGAAATCGCGGTGATCCTGCTTGATGGTGCCCAGGCGGTTCAAGTGATCGAGCACGGAGAAAAACGGATCCCAGGAAGCGTCCGAATTGAGGATCACGGTGGGCTTGCCCGTGAGGTTGCGGTCGAGGGTCTGGTAGCCCACGAAGATGGAAATGGCCTTGAACATGTCCTCCAGCGTCGCGCCCGGGGTGAAGACGAAGGCCTCCGACTCGATGATTTTTTTCTCGATGTTCGAGAGGGTGATGCGCTGGTCTCCGTTTGAATTGTAGATGTCCCAACCGGCGCTGAAGAGGAGATAGAGCAGCTTGGCCCGAACCGCCCGGCCGGGGTCGTCGGTTCCGCGGACGGTTCCAGAAAGTCTTACTTTAGGCATGGGATTCGCTCAGGGCAGGGTGATTCCAGCAGGACCGGACCGGGGCAGGGGGAACGGCAAGCTGACACTCCTTTTATCGCACATGGACCCGTTTCTTCAAGCCGCCATCTCGGAAGCCGCCGCCGGTCTGGCGGAGGGCGGGATCCCCGTCGGCAGCGTGCTGGTGCGGCAGGGCATCATCCTGGGGCGCGGGCACAACCGGCGGATGCAGCAGGGAAACCCGATCCTGCACGGGGAGATGGACGCGCTGCAAAATGCCGGGCGCCTGCCCGCGCATATCTACCGCGAGTGCACGCTCTACACCACCCTCTCCCCCTGCCCCATGTGCACCGGCGCGATCCTGCTCTACGGCATCCCGAAAGTGGTGATCGGGGAAAACCGCACCTTCACGGGTGAAGAGGAGCTGCTGAAAAGCCGCGGTGTACAGATCGAAGTCGTGCAAAGCGGCGAGTGCATGGACCTGATGCGCCGCTTCATCGAGGCCTACCCCGCGGTATGGAACGAGGACATCGGGGAGGGGTGAGGATCTAGCTTCCGGCGTAAGGTTTAAAACGAAAACAGCTTCCGGTTCCCGGCCGAGGGCATGATCCGGCTCAAATCGTTTCACTCATTTTAAGCATTTGTCCGGGACCGGGAAGAGCCCCGCGCCAAGGATGCGCGGAATATCCCAAGCGATGCTTGGCAAGCGGAACGCGGAGTGGCGATGGTGGGATGCTATGAAAACCCCGGGGGAACAATTTCATGTCGCCTGCCTGGACGAATGGCTGGCGCAGGATACGTGGCGCGGCTCCTTGGCCGTGGGCACGACGTGCGGGTGCGATGTCGCCCGCTTGGGACAGGACATCCGCGACTATCTGAACGCGAACGCGGTGCCGGGCGAGGGAACGCTGATGGCCTTCGACCGGGAGGACATCCGCCGTCTGGCCGGGGATCCCGCATGGCGGCGGAAGATCCTTTCCGCGGCCGCTCCGGAAGGCGGGTGCGACTACGAGCGCATGATCCGCGCCGTGGCCTCGCTGGGCGGCGCGGTGCTGGCCGGGCAATGCAGCATGGACGCGACGCGCGGGCTGGACAATGTCTTCCGCGTGATGGTTTCAAGCTGCGGGCAGTGCCGCGGGGACGATCCCTCCATGCGGCTGGACCCGGCGCGCTTCAGTATGGAAAGCCTGGTGCACGTGATCGGGGATAGTTTCGCGGACTGGTGCCGCGGCCTGCCCGCGGAGACGGCGGGCTCCGCGCCGGCCGCGCGCAGGAAGGCGCTCTCCGGCCTGATGCCCGCGGGAGCCTGATCCTGCTCAGGCCTTTTTCGGGTCCGGCAGGATTTCCGCGAGTTCGAAATCGATGATGCAGAAACGGCCCGCGCGCGGGTCGTAGGTGATATTGCGCGCCTCCGCGTCCAGGTGGCGCACGCCGTAGTCCCGCTCCAGATCGGCGAAGAGCTGGTCGGCGCGCTCCTTGCTGATCGTGTCCGCGGGTTTGCCGCAGCCGGTGGAGACGAAGTAGAGCTCCTCCGGATATTCCTCCAGCACCTTCGGCACGTATTCGCAGCCGCGCTCTTCCAGGACTTTCAGCACCTCCACTTCGGTGGCGTAGCGTTTGTCCGCATCCGTCCCGCGGAAGCGCTTGTGGACGCGGCCCATCCAGTCCAGGCGGACATGGGCGCGGATGCCGTCTTTCAGATCTCTCATAGGCCCAGGATGGCACGTGCCACGGTGAAATAAATGATCATCCCGGAGACGTCCACGATCGCGGCGATGGCGGGCGCGGAAACCACCGCCGGGTCGAGCTTCACCGCGCGCGCCCCGAGCGGGAGCAGCGAACCGAGAAAAGTGGCGGAAGTGACCTGCGTGGTCAGCGCCATGGCGACCGTGACGGCCATCTTTCCCAGGGTGAGGCCGGGCGGAAGATCGAGGTGGAAGAAAGGCAGGATCAACGCGGTGAAGAGCGCCATGCAGGACCCCAGCAGCGCGCCGAGGAAGAAGCCCGTGCGCAGTTCCTTCCACGCCACGCGCCAGGCCGCGCCGGGCTCGATCTCCCCCAGGGACATCGCGCGGATGACCATGGTGGAAGCCTGGCCGCCGGTATTCCCGCCCGCCGCCACCACCATGGGCAGGAAGAGGGAGAGGAGGAAAACCTGGCTCAGCACCGTGCCGAAACGCATCATCACGTAGCCGGAGAGGATCGAAACGAAGGCCAGCCCGGTCAGCCAGCCCGCGCGGCGTCGGAACTGGGTGGCGATGGTGGTATTCAGGTAGGTTTCCTCGGACTGTTCGCCGCCGATACCGGCGATCTTCTCGATGTCCTCGGTGCTTTCCTCCTGCATGATTTCCATCGCATCGTCGTGGGTGATGATGCCGAGGAGGTGGTCGAATTCATCCACCACCGGCAGGGCGATGAGATCGTATTTCAGCAGCATGTTCGCCGCTTCTTCCTGGTCCGCGGTGGCGAGCACGCGCTCCGGGCCGATCTCCCGCATGATGTCCCGCACGGGGGTGTCCCAGGTATTGAAGGCCAGGTCGCGGAAGCGGAGCTTGCCGATCAGGCGGCCCTTGTCGTCCACCACGAAGATCCGGCTCAGGGTTTCCGTGGATTCCTGGCCGCGGCGCAGCATTTCGATGGCCTGCTTCACGGTTTGATTCACGAACACCCGGCCGATGCGGGTGGTCATGCGCCCGCCCGCGGTATCGTGATCGTACTTGAGCAGGGAACGGGTGAGCTCCTCGTCCTCCGGCCCGAGCAGGCCCAGGAAGCGCAGGCGCGCCTCCTCCCCCACGTCCTGCAGGATGTCCACGCGGTCGTCGTCGGAGAGCTCGTGGAAGAGGACCTTCAGCTCGGAGGGGCTGAAAGCATCGAGCGCCTCCTCGATCAGCGAGTCCGGCAGCTCCACCAGCATGTCCGCGGCCAGGGCCGGACCGATGGTTTTCAGGAAAAGCGCGTGCTTCTCCGGCTCCAGCTCCTGGTAGGCGTGGGCCAGGTCCGCATAGTGCATCTCCTCCGCCAGCGCGCGGACGGCGCTCCGGTCCTCCGCCTCGACCGCCCGCAGGAGCTCGTCGATGGGGAGGGTGGCTTCGTCATCCGGCATGCCGGGAGTTTAGGGCCGGAGCGCCGGGAGCCAAGAGCGGAGGGCGCAGCGCGGGAGATTGTTAGGCGGGCGCTTCCGTCACATTGCAGGACTTACGATCCCGGTGCATCCGTCGGGCGGCTCGGCGGGGCGTAGATCGGTTTCGGCAGGGGGCCGGTGCCGGCATCGCCGCGGGCCTGCTGGTCCAGGATCGCGCGGGCGATGGCGGCGGCCATCTTCTCCCGGTAGGCGGGGTCGGCGCAGAGCTTCGCCTCGGCGGCATTGCTGAGGTAGCCGATCTCCACCAGCACGCAGGGGATGTCCGGGTTCCGCGTCAGGCGCAGGCGGCGGCGGACCAGGCCGCGGTTGCCGGATTCGGCGGGGGAGATGGCGGCCATCTCCCGCTGGATGCGGGTGGCCAGGCCGTGGCTGTCCACGCGCCAGTAGTAGGTCTCCGGTCCGCGGATGCGGGAAGGGCCCGCATTGTAGTGCAGGCTCACCAGAATGGTGCCGTCCCTGCCGCTGGCGCGGTCCACGCGGTCGTCCAGATCGATGAAGCGGTCGCCGCTCCGCATCAGCGTGGTGCGGGCTTTCCCGCGGAGCTGCCGCTGCAGGCGCTTGGCGGTATCGAGCGCCAGGTCCTTTTCCCGCTGGCCGGTGCTGCGGGAGACGGCGCCGGGATCCTTGCCTCCGTGCCCGGCATCGATGATGACGGTGGAGAAGCCCTGGGGACCGGGGCGGTGGCCCCACTCGTCATTGGAGAGGCTTTTCCCCGGCCCCCCGCCGGAACTGGCGCAGGAAGCGAGCAGGAGGGCAAGCAGGGCGGCGAAGGGGAAGAGCTTCATGGCGGGAGTATCGCGGAGCGATGCGCGGATGGCCACGGGAAAGCGGACGGAGCGTGATCGGACGGCAGGGGACCGCGGAGCCGCCGGGGCCGCAAAGGATCGTCCGACGCGGGTAAAATGGGAATTCCAACCGAGAAAAACGCGAAAAGGCGCGAAATTTGAACAGCCCCGGGAAGGCGGGATCCGCATGGCAAGCGGCGATGCGACCCGGGAGCAATATCGCTTCATTTCGCGATTCTTCGATCCATGGTGAACTCCGCGCTTCTCCGCGGCCTTTGCGCCTCCGCGGTGGACCGGAGTCATCAAGGATGCTCCCTGCTCCCGGACTCCAGGTACTCCTGCACCTGCTTCCGCTCCGCGGCGGGCAATCCCGCGATCCAGCGGCGCGCCGCGCCGGGTTCGTATTCCGCCCAGCGGGCGGCGAGGTTTTTCGCGGCCCAGAGGCGGCCGTCCCCCTCCGGCAGGGAGGCAACCCATTGCCCGGCGGCATTCGGGTCTTCCTCCGCCCAGGAGGCGGCGATGGTCGAGGCGATGCGGAGCTCGGGTTGATCCTGGGAATCGAACGGATCCCCATCCCCGAAGGTCGGCCGAGCCTCTTCGCGGCGCCGGGAGAGGAGATGGCTCACCGCCTCCGCCCCCAATTCGAGCGGGAATTCCTCACAATAGGTGGCAATGAATGTCCAGGCGACCGCGGATTTCTGATCCGGGGGTAGTGCGGCGAATTCCCGGGAGAAAGCCTCTCTTTCCTCCCGGCCCCAGCGCCCCGCAGCCTGGCCTTGACTCCAGTCCAGGGGGTTCTTGTCCGCAAGCCCGGCCAACACGTCGGAGGGGTCGGTTCCGCCGCTTTCATGGTGGCTCCGGGTGGATTCCATCGCGGATCGGGCCATTGTCATTTCCTCCTCGCTGCCAAGCGTCGCGATCCACGCCTCCGCTTTTTCCGGGTCCTTCGCCATCCGGGAAGCCAGGGAGGAGATCGCCGACCGCCGTTCGTTTTCGTCCAGATTCCCCCCGTCCAAAAGAGCCTGAATTCGCTCCGGTTCCTTCTCCGCCAGGC
>CBFGVD010000131.1:0-8243 GCA_965651965.1 uncultured Verrucomicrobiaceae bacterium
TAAAAACCCGGGAGGCCTGTGGAAATTCCCTTGGGCAATTTTCGATTCCCCCGGCGGCCCGACCGGGAGGGAAAACGAAGCTAGAGCCTAGCTGCGCCCGCGCCGCCGGAAGGGGTGGATCATCTGGCCCAGATAGCTGCGCGGCATCCGCTCATGCACGCCGAAGGCTTCCGGCTCGTGGTCCGGACAGCGGTAGGTGCCGAAGAGAATGTCCATCAGCGGGGAGATATTCGCGTAGTTCCCAGCATCCCGCGCGCGGTCGTGGTGCCAGTGGTGGAGTTCCGGCGCGCCGATGAACCAGCGCAGCGGGCCGATCGGCAGGCGCACATTCGAGTGAATGTAGATCGCCCAGATGCCACGGAAGTCGATCAGGCCGGTCAAGGTTTCCAAAGGGAAGCCGAGGAGGAAGGCGGGCAGATTGATAAGACCCATCGTGTAAACGGTATCCAGCGGGTGCTCGCGGTGCGCGGCCAGCCAATCGAGATGCTCCGCGCTGTGGTGCACCGAGTGGAAACGCCACAGGAAAGGCACCCGGTGCTGCAGGCGGTGGCCCCAATAGACACAGAAATCGCTGAGCAGGATCACCTCGATGGCTTGCAACCACCAGGGCTGGGCGGCCACCGCGGTACGGAAGGCGGCGGGGACGATGCCATCCAGGCAATCCCCGCCGAGCGAGAGGAGCCCGATCACCAGGCCGCTCCAGAGCAGATACTGCCCGAGGAAAAAGCACAGGTCCATCCACCACTCCGGGCGGAAGAAGCGCTGGTCCCGCTTGGCGGGAAAGGCCATCTCCAGCGGGCGGAAAAGGAGACAGAGGAAGAGGAAACTTCCTCCCGCACCCAGGAGCATGCCGGGCAGGTTCACGGCTCCTCCTTCTCCCCGCGTTGCTCCGGGAGTTTATCGATGTCCTCCCGCCGGATGAAGTCGCCTCCCTCCAGAACGCTATCGATGCTTTTCGAGCCCGGCAGCAATCTCCTTTGCTTCTCCTCCGGGGGAGGCGGAAGCACGCCGCGCTCCGAACCCGGCAGGAGAACCCTGTCTTTTCTTCCCTCTTCCCCGCCTGCCGTGTCGGACGCATCAAAGAGGATCTCTTCAGGCTGCGGCGGCGCAGCCTGCCGCTGCCGCATCCACACATCGCCGCCGCCGAGGTCGAGCGCGAGCACCAGCGCGAGCAGGCGGACCAAAAGGAAGGCCGGGCTTTTTCCCATGGCCGACACGCCTATCCCGGCCCGCCGGGGCGGACAACCCGCAAGCGGTCATTGACCGTGAATTTACCGTGAAGACGGCTCAGGGTTCCTCCGCCTTCTCCGCCGCTTCCTCGATCTTCTCCCCGGTGCGCTTGAGGAAATTGCCGGTGGCGTCGGCAGCCTTGCGCAGACCGGTGCCGGTCTTCTCCCGTGCGGTGCGGAGGCCTTCCTTGGTCCGCTCCCCGGCGATGGCGGCGGCTTCCTGCGTCTTTTGCCCGGCGGTCTGGAGGCCCTGGCCGGTCCTTTGGATCGCGCGGTCCAGGCGCTGGCCCGGGGTCGCGGGCACCGGCTCGGGGACCGGGATGGCCGCGGGCGGCACTTCTGCGTCCGCCACCGGGGCGGGCGGCGGGGGCGCGGCGGGGCTGGCCTCCGGCACGGCCACGGCCTTCGGCGGTGTGCCGGATTGCTCGCGGTCGCAGGAAGCCAGAGCCGCCAGCAGGGGCAGCAAGAGGAGCGTTGTTTTCATCGCAAACCGACGATAGACGGTCCGGACGGCTTGTTTCAAGATTCCTCCGCTGGGACCGGACAAGGCCCGCAGCCTTGTCATACAAATTTTGACTTTCCCGCGTAGAGAGGGAAAAGTTGCCCGCACGCCTACCGTAACGAACCGCCCATGCGCCGATATTCCATACTCGCTCTCGCCCTCGGCACCCTACCGCTAGCCGCCCAGCAGGGCGACCGGAAGGAGCACGGGAACATGGACCCCGTGGTGCCGGAAAAGGAAATCCCGCCCTCCCCGGTCCTCCCGGTGGCGGAGGCGCTCAAGAGCTTCAAGATCGCTCCGGGCTTCACGATCGAGCCGGTGGCGGCCGAGCCCCTGGTGGAAAAACCGGTCTGCCTGGACTTCGATCCCGCCGGGCGCATGTGGGTCTGTGAAATGCGCGGCTACATGCCGGACATCGATGGCAAGGGCGAGAGCATCCCGCAGGGCCGCATCAGCGTGCTGGAGGACAGCGACGGCGACGGCACGGTGGACAAGAGAACGGTCTTCCTGGACGAAGTGCTGCTGCCGCGCGCGGTGACGGTCTACAGCGACGGCATCCTCTACCTCGACGAGCACCGCCTGGTCTGGCAGAAGCGGGATGGCCTGAAGCCCTCCGGCGAGCCCGTGGTGGTGGACCCGGGATTCAACGGCGGCGGCAACGTGGAGCACAAGCCGAACGGCCTGATGCCGAACCTGGACAACTATCTCTACCTCGCGAAATCCGACAAGCGGATCAAGCGGAACGGCGACAAATGGGAGATCGAGCCCACCGCCTTCCGCGGCCAGTGGGGCATCGCGCGGGACGACTACGGCCGCCTCTACCACAACCATAACTCCGCCTTCATGTTCGGCGAGAGCCTGGCCCCGAACCTCCTGCAAGGGAACCCGGCGGTGAAGCTGAAATACAACGACAACATCGCGCTGGGGAGCAACCGCACCTGGCCGATCCGCGTGACGCCGGGCGTGAACCGCGGCTACCTTTCCAAGGACCGCGGCTACAACGAGCAAACCCTGGACCCCAGGACCCACAAGCTCATCAACTGTACCGCCGCGGCCGGCCTGACCGTCTATCGCGGCACGAATTTCCCGAAGGATTGGTACGGCACCGGGTTCAGCACGGAATCCTCCGTGAACCTGCTGAAGGCCATCGCGATCACCGAAAAGAACGGCAAACAGAGCGGCAGCCACCCGCTGGGGCAGAAGGAATTCCTGGCCTCCACGGACGAGCGGTTCCGCCCGGTGAACGTTTACACCGCGCCGGACGGCTCCCTCTACCTGCTGGACATGTATCACGGCATCATCCAGCACAAGACCTACCAGACCACCTACCTGCGCAAGCAGCACCTCTCCCGCGGGCTGGACAAGCCGGGGCTGGGCCACGGGCGCATCTACCGCATCCGGAGTACGTCGGGGAAGCTGGAGAAACCGGTGGACATCGCCGCGCTGAAGGGTCTGGACCTGGTGAAGATGCTGATGCACGCGAACTCCTGGCACCGGGAGACCGCGCAGCGCGTGCTGGTGGAGCGGAAGGACCCCGCCGACATCCCCTTCCTGGCCAAGCTGGCGGCAAGCGGCCCGCAGGTGGCTCGCATCCATGCCATCTGGACCCTGGAAGGCATGGGCGCGCTGAAGGCTGAGCACCTGACGGCGGCGCTGCGGGACAAGGATCCGAAACTCCAGGCTTCCGCCCTGTGGGCCTGCACGAAGCTGGACCCGGCGGAGCTTTCCAAGCTGGGTTCCGGCCTGGCCCAGTTGAAACCCGCGGACACGGAGGCCGCGCCCTATCTGGCGCGGGTGCTCGGTTCCATCGGCACGCCGCAAGCGCTCGATGCGCTGGCCAAGCTGCTGAAGGACGAGCCGAAGGCCCGCTTCATCCGCGAGGCCGCCGTTTCCGGCATCCACGGGCACGAGGCGGAATTCCTCAAACAGGCCGAACCGAAGGACAAGCAACTCGTCGCATGGCTGGAACAGGGCGAGAAAAACGCCGCCGCCGCACCCTCGGGTCCCGCGCTGAAAGGGGCCGAGCTCGCCTCCTGGACCCGCGGCAAGGCACTCTATGCCGGGGAAGCCGTCTGTTTCAGTTGCCACGGGCCGGACGGTAGCGGCGTGACCGCCCTGGGGCCGCCGCTCGACGGCTCCGAGTGGGTCACGGGCAAGCCCGAGATCCTCATCAACATCATGCTCCACGGCATGACCGGCCCGGTCACCGTGGCAGGCGAGACCTACCATCCTACCGCGGACATGCCCGCCCTGGGCATGAACCCGATGTTCACGGACGAAAAGATGGCGGACATCGCCACCTACGTGCGGAACGAGTGGTCGAACAAGGCCGCTGCCGTATCCCCGGCGGTGGTGAAGAAACAGCGCGAAGCGACGAAAGACCGTAGCGGCCGCCCCTGGACGGCGGAAGAACTGAAGAAGTAACGCTTTTTTCGCCTTCCCTTGAAGCCGGCAGGCTGCGGGCGCGTAATGGAGTCCGAAGATGGACCGCCGCCGCTCTCTTGCCTGCCTGATGGGGGGATTCGCCGCTTCCGGCTGCCGCCGGGAGAAGCATTCCCCTGCCGCACCCCACGCACCTGCCACCCCGTCCGGCCCGCCTCCGGAAGGGCTGAACCTCGCTCCCGCGGAGATCGATCCTTCCCTGGAGATCCGTTCCATCGCCGGCTTGCGGCCGTTCCGCCCCTCCGGCTTCGTGGTGCGGCGGGAGGAAAGGGATGGAAAAGTCCTCATCCATAACTACGGCCACGGCGGTGGCGGCATCACCCTTTCCTGGGGCAGTTCCCATCTGGCGGCGGAGCTGGCGGGTTCCCTGTCCGGAGCGGCCTGCGCGGTCATCGGCGGCGGCGTGATGGGCCTGAGCACCGCGCGCCTGCTCCAGCTCCGCGGAGCCAGGGTGACGCTCTATACCGATTCCCTCCCGCCCGAAACGACCTCGAACATCGCCGGAGCCCAATGGTGGCCGGTTTCCGTCTTCGACAACGACAAGCGCACGCCCGCCTTCGAGGAGCAATACCTGGCCGCGGCCCGTTTTTCCTTCCGCTATTTCCAACGGCTTGCGGGCCCCAAGTGGGGCATCCGCTGGGTGCCGAACTACTACCTGACGGACGGCCCGCACGGAAACCGCTGGATCGACGGCCCCGGCGGCGTGCTGCACGAGATGCAGGTCGGCTTCCGCGACTTCGCGCCCGGGGAGCATGTCTTTTCCTCCGGTTACGCCCGGCGCTTCCATACCATGCTGATCGAGCCCTCCACCTACCTCGCGGCGCTGCTGGCGGAGGTCCAGGCCGCCGGGGCGGAGATCGTGATCCGCCGTTTCGCGAGTGCGGCGGAGGTGATGGCCCTGCCTGCGGCGGCAATCTTCAACTGCACCGGCCTGGGCGCGAGGGAGCTTTTCGGCGATACGGAGCTGATCCCCATCAAGGGCCAGCTCAGCATCCTGATGCCCCAGCCGCGGGTGGACTACAACCTGATCAGCGGGCCCTACTACATGTTTTCCCGCGGCGACGGTTTGATCCTCGGGGGAACCTTCGACCGCAACCGCTGGGACACCGCGCCGGACGAGGCCGTGCGCCGGTGGCTGCTGCAAGGACAGCGCGAGGTCTTCTCCCGCATGCGGAAAGGGCAGGAAACCCACCTCTCCGGGCGGGCCTGAACCGCGCCGGTCAAGCGCCGCCGAGTTCCGCGGAGCGGCGGGCGGCGGCGTGCACGGCCTCGATGAAAGCGGAGCGCGCGCCGTGGCGCTCCAATTCCGCCAGCCCGGCGATGGTGGTGCCGCCGGGGGATGCCACCATGTCCTTGAGCACGCCCGGGTGCAGGCCGGTTTCCAGCACCATGGCGGCGGCACCGAGCACCGTCTGGGCCGCGAGTTTCTGGGCCTCCGTGCGCGGGAGCCCGGCGCGGACCCCGCCATCCGCCAAGGCCTCGATCATGAGGTACACGAAAGCCGGGCCGCTGCCGGAGAGGCCGGTCACGGCATCCATGAGGGATTCCGGGAGCTCCACGGCCAGGCCCACGGAGCCGAGCAGCAGGCGGGCGGTCTCCGCATCCGCGGGGGTGGCGGCCGTTCCCTTGCAGAAAGCGGCGGCCCCCTTGCCGACCAGGGCCGGGGTATTCGGCATGCAGCGGATGACCCGCACACCCTGCGGGACACGGGCCTCCAGCCAGGCGGTGGAAAGTCCCGCGGCCACGGAAATCAGCAGGGCCCCTCCGGCGGGGATTTGTGCCAGTGCTTCCGCCGCATGCTGGGGCTTGGTGCAGAGGAGATAGGTATCCGCCCCGAGGTCGGGGATGGTCTCCGCCGCGGCGGCTCCGGTGGCTCCGGCAAAGGCCCGCGCCGCCTCCGGGTGGGCATCGCAGCCGCGCACCTGATCCGCCTTCACGGCCCCGGAGCGGATGGCTCCCTCCACCAGGGCGCTGCCCATCTTCCCGCAGCCGATGACACCGAGTTTCATGCCGCGGCAGGGTAAAGGGGCGGCCCGCCGGGCGGCGAGCAACATTTCCGGCAGGGTGGCGGCCCGCGCCTCCGGCCGCGCGCTACTTTTCCTTCAAGTAGGCTTCCACCTCCTTGCGCTCCGCGGCGGGCAGGGATTGCAGCCACATCCCTGCCGAATCCGGATCATAGTTCATCCAGTTCGCGGCCAGATTCTTCTGCGCCCACTGCTTGCCTTCGCCCGCGGGCAGGCTGTTCACCCACTGGGCGGCGGCATCGGCATCCTTTTTCGCGAGCTGGAGCGCGTGGGTGGTGGCCATGCGGGCGGGGTCCGAGCCGCGGGAGGAGAATGGCGAGCCCCCCTCCGCGGACGGTTCCTCCGCGGGCAGGGTGAGCAGGTAGCGGATCGCCTCCCCCTGCAGTCCCGGGGTCAGGGAGGAAGAATTGCTGTAGTAATCGCTGCCGCTGGCCAGCAGCTTCGCCACCGCCGTCTTCTTCTCCTCCGGCAGCGTGCGGAAGTTCGCCGCCAGCTCGTCCTGCTTCGCCTTGTCCCAGCGCTGGATCTGGTTCAGGAAGCCGTAGCGCTGGTTCCCGTCCGCGGCTTCGGCCGCCTTTTCCAGCCAATCCGCCGGGCTTACCGCCTTCGGCTCCGCCCGGGACATCGTCTGGGCTTGCAGCGCTTCCCGCGCGACCTGCAGGTCCTTCTCATCCCCCAGCATGCCCAGCAGTTTTTCCCGCTGCTCCTCTTCCTTGGTGTGCATGGAGTAGGAAAAGAGGTTCGAGATCAGGTTGCGCCGCTGGCTTTCATCCATCTCCAGGTCCGCCAGCCGCCGCAGCGCGTCCTCGGGGTCCCGCTGGGCCAGGTAGTGCATCGCCTGGTAGCGGATGTTCCGGATTTGATCCTTGCCGAAGCCCGCGCCCTCCAGGTCCGCATCCATCCAGTTCGCCGCGTTCTTCTCGTCCAGGAAGCGGTAGCTCTCGCTCGCGATCCGGATCCGCCACTCCGCCGGCAGTCCCTCCAGCATCGCCAGCACCTTGTTGCCGAGTTCCGAGCGCTCTCCCAGGTTACCGGCGGCGTGGTTGAAGATCTTCCACCCGTCCGGGCGCTCCCACAGCGCGCGGATCTCCGAGTCGAAGTCCGCCTTCAGCCTTTCCCCGGCCAGCGCGCCCTCCGCCACGAAGCGCCATGCCGCCGGCATCCCCTCCAGCGCCGCCTCCAGCACCGCCGGATCCTTCGCCGCCAGCCGGTTGAAAACCTGCGAGAAATAGTGGCGGTCGCTGCCGTTGCCTGGCTTGCTCGTCTCCAGCATCTCCTTCGCCCGGGCAAAGGCGAGCTCCGGCCGGGTCGCGGCGATCATCTGCAGCATCTGCAGTTCCCGCTCCCGGTCCGGATTTTCCTGCAGGAAGCGTAGCACGCGCTCCGGGTCCTCGTGCGCCCACCGCTGCAGCATCTCGGAGTACTCCTGCGGGAGGGCCGTCTTGCACCAGGCCAGCGTGCCCTCCGGGTCCTCGTCCCACAGCCGCTGCATGGCGACCTTGCGGAAGAGAGTCAGCTCGAAGCCCTCCCCGGCATCGAACCATTGGTGCTCCAGCCACTCCCGCAGCTCCGCCGGGGAAAGGCCCTGCACCAGGGAAAGGGTGGCCTGCATGCGTGTGCCCGCGGGCCCGGCATTCCGGATCGCGGCCATCGCCGCGCGCACGTGCTCCGGCGGGCCGTGGCTGCCGCGGGCGCTGCGCGGGGCCTTCCCCTGCGGCGCGGCCGGTCCGGGAGCGGACTGCTCCCGCGGCGCCGCGGCGGGGTCTCCGGCGAGCTGCCAGCCCGCGAAGGCGGCGGCCAAAAAGGCGCAGGCGGCGCCCGCGCGGATGAGGGCGGTGGAGGATGGGTTCATGCGGGAATCAGGAGGGAAGAAGAGGAACCTCGAACATCGAACGTCCAACATTGAACGTCGAAGTAAACAGCGGGAAGAACTCCGCGAGTGGCTCGGGCGCTTCGGCGTTCGATGTAGGATGTTTGGACGGAAGAAGGGAAAGGATGGACGGGATCAGGAATGGTGGCTGCCGCGGCCCGCGGCAGGCCGTCCCG
>CBFGVD010000132.1:0-8240 GCA_965651965.1 uncultured Verrucomicrobiaceae bacterium
CAAAAAGGCGCGTGCCCCGACGGGCGGCCAGCTTTTCCAATCTCTGCAAATGGATGACCGGCTCCGCACGGTCCGAATGATTGGGAATCACTCCGGCCGGATCGAGCAGCAGGGCTTTCGCGAGACTTGCCGGAATCTGCTCCGGTCGGGAATTGAAAATCGCAGGAGGCAGATGCGTGAAGGCCTCGAAGCTGGCAAAAAGATCGCCGCAAAACAGCAACCGCTGCCGCTCGCAGAAATATCCCGTGTGCCCTTCCGTGTGGCCCGGCAGGTGTATTGCCTGCAATCCTTCCCAAATATCGAGCCCATCCCCGTCCCCTATCCATCGGTCCGGGACGAATGGCACGAATCCCGGCAAATGGCGGCCGATCTCCTCCATCACCCCCGTGACTCGCCCCCATCCCCTATACACCGGTTTGCCTGCATAGCGGGCGGCATCTCCTTCCGGCGCGGCGACCCAAGCTCCCGTTTCCCGGACGATCCTTACGACATTGAATATATGGTCCAGGTGCCCGTGGCTAAGAATGATGCCGCGGATGGGATCACGGTCCCAGCCTTCCCGGCGAAGGTTCCGCTTCAAGGAAGCAAAGCCACCGATGAATCCGGTATCGAGCAGGTAAAGGCCGGAGCCGTCGCGTAACACCTGGAAGTTCACCAACGGCGTACGGATTTGGAGAACACCCGGAATCATCCTCTCGCCCTCACCATGCAGCTTCCGGAGCCTGGCCGCGAGCACGGAAAAGCCCTCAATCCCACCACCCGCAGGGCCGGTCCTGCTCCGCACAGGCGATGTCCCCCAGGCCCGGGACGCTAGCCCGCATGAAATCCACCGCCTTCACCGGGCAGTTGCAATCCCGGCTCAGGTGCCCGAGCACCACCCGCCGCAATCCGGCGGGTACCAGTTCGTTCACCAGCGCCGCCGTCTGCGCGTTCGACAGGTGCCCGTGTCGCGAGGAAATCCGCTGCTTGGTGGACCAGGGTCGCCTCATGTCGGCCTCCAGCAGTTCGTCGTCGTAATTCGCTTCCACGAAGAGGGCGGATACACCCCGCAGCCGCTCCAGGATCAGCTTGGTCACGTGGCCTGCATCGCTCAGCAGCCCGAAGGCGCGGTCCTCATGCCGGAAAACGAAGCCCACCGGCTCCACCGCATCGTGCGGCACCGCGAAGGATTGCACGCCCAGCCCGTTGAAACTGAAGGCGGCACCCGACTCGAAGATCCGCCAGGAAACCCCGTCCACCCCGCCGTCCCGCACCAGCCGGGATGTCGCCGGCGTCGCATACACCGGCACGGCGAGCGATTTCATCAGCACCCGCAACCCGCGCACGTGGTCGCCGTGCTCGTGGGTGAGCAAGACCCCGCTCAGTGTCGCGGGGTCCACCCCGCTGGCGCGCATCCGCACGACCAGTTGCTTCGCGGAGAGCCCTGCATCGATCAGCAGGCGGACGCCGCCGGCCTCCACGACCGCCGCATTTCCCCCGCTGCCGCTGCCCAGGACGATGAAGCGCACGGGCGGAGTGGAAGCTCCGCGACGGAAAACGAGAAGCGCAAAGTGAGAAATGGACAGGGACTGTTTCCCGGGGCATTCCTCACTGTTCATTTCCCTTTTTTCATACTTCACTGTCCCGTCGCGTGAGGCACATCCGGATCATCCACAAGCTCAGGACCTGCGTCGCCCTGCTCGTCTTCGGGGCCGTGCTCTCCGCCGCCGCGGGCCTGTGGTGGGCGAACCGCACCGGCCTGCCGGATACCTGGCGCTCGGAGATCGAAAAGGCGCTCGCCGCGCAGGGTCTCCACGCGGATATCGGCAAGCTCCGCTACCGCCCGCTCCGCGGCGTGGAGGCGGATGAAATCAAGGTTTTCGCCGACGAATCCCGTACCCGCATCATCGCCCGCGCCAGCGAGGTGCTGGTCAGCGTGGACCGCTCGAAGCTCGCCCGCGGCGATGTCCGCGTGGAGCGCCTGGAGCTGAAGGGCGGTTCCCTCGCACTGCCCGTGGATCCGGAAGATCCCCGCTCGAAAATCCTGGAAGTGAAGAATGCCAGCGGGCGCGTCCTCATGCCCGGCGGCCGCCGCCTGGAAATCATGGACGCCCGCGGGGAGGTCAGCGGCATCCGCCTGGAATTCGAGGCCTTCCTCTACGGCTACCGCCAGCGCCTGTCCGTGAAGGACATGGACAACGAAGAAGCGCAACTCTACCGGCGCAGGCTGCTCTCCCGCGTGATCGGGCTGCTGGAGCCCTGGAGCTTCGATCCCGCCAAGCCCCCCGTCATCCGCATGCGGGTGGAGGGGGATCTGGACGACCCGAAATCCGTCCGCGCGGATCTGGCCCTGAAAAGCCAGCGCATGGAGCACGGCGGCATCGTCCTGGACAGCGTGGATGCCACGGGTGAAATGCGCGGCCGTCTCCTCGTCCTGGAATCCCTGCATCTGCGCGACGGCGGAGGCTCGCTCAAAGGCCGCATGGAATACGACCTCGGCACCCGGCGCGGACGCTTCGACGCGAAATCCGACCTCTCCCTCCCACCCCTCTTGAAAGAAGCGAGAGCCGCCGCCATCCTCGAAAAAGTCAGTTTCCAGTCCCGCCCCGAAATCACCGCGCGCGGCACCTTCGAGTGGCCGGAGGACGCCCCGCCGGACTTTCACCTCATCGGCCACCTTGCCGCGGACGACGTGAAATTCGCGGGGCACTCCGCCTCCCGCGTGGAGAGCGACATCTCCTGGGATGGAACCCGCTTCTTCCTGGACAACATCCGCGCCACCCGGCCGGACGGACAGCTCACCGCCCGCCTGCTCGTCGAGCCGGACCAGGTGCGCTACGAGGCCGCCACCAACCTGCGCCTGGGGGTCTGGCGCGGGCTTTTCGACGGCCACCAGCTGGGCAACATCTTCTCCGGCTTCA
Source organism: uncultured Verrucomicrobiaceae bacterium (assembly GCA_965651965.1). Classification (GTDB taxonomy): domain Bacteria; phylum Verrucomicrobiota; class Verrucomicrobiia; order Verrucomicrobiales; family Akkermansiaceae; genus Haloferula. The sequence continues at coordinate 2,901 of CBFGVD010000132.1, forward strand.
CGGAAAACACCAACCCCGCCGTCTCCGGCCGGGTGGAGGGCCGCTACAACCGCCACGATCACCACGATTGGTACACCACCGGCGAGGTCCGGGCGGAAAACATGAGCTACAAGGGCACGCCCTTCCTGAGGGCCTCCACGAAGATGACCCTCAATCATGACACCCTCGATTTCCACGACGGCTCCGTGGAATTCGACTACTCCGGGTACGCCCTGCGCAAGGCCCACGGCGGCCCCGCGAGCGGCAAGGCCACCGCCGGCAGCGTGCGCTGGGAAAGCGGCCCAGGAACCCTGGTTTTCGAGGACATCGAGGGCACCGTATGGCCCGCCCCCGTGCTACGGATGTTCCTGCCGGAAGTCGCGGATCACCTGGAGCAATACCGCTTCCACAGCCCCCCGGAGATACGCGCCGAAGGCCATATCGGCCTTTTCAAACGCGGTGCCGAGAAGACCGACTTCCGGGTGAAAGGCAGCACGCCCGGGGGAGTCTCCTACCGCTTTGCGGATATGGATCTCCTCCTTTCCGATCTCGGCACGGAGGTCCGGGTGCTCCCCGGCCACACGGAGATCAACGACCTCAATTTCACCCTCTACAAGGGCCCCGTCCGCGGCAAATTCGACGTCCGCTACGCCGGGGGGGCGGATCTGGTGAAAGGCGAGTTCGATTGGACCCGCCTGAGTTTGCCGGAAATTTCCCGGGACTGCGGTTTCGACAAGACGGCCAAAGGCTTCGTCACCGGGCGAATGGAGGTGGTGCAGCGCGGCAAGGGTACCGCGGGCCTGAGCGGGGAAGGCCTGATCGCGCTGGAGGAAGGGGAGCTCTTCTCCGTGCCCATCTTCGGCCCGCTGTCCCCGGTGCTGTCCGCCGTGCTGGCGAACAAGAAGGCGGGCTTCCAGGAAGCCCGGGAGGCCTTCTGCACCTTCCGGGTGAAGGACGGCGTGATGCGCACCACCGACTTCCAGACCGCCACCCCTTCGCTCGTCTTCACCGGGGACGCCACCGCGGATCTGAACCGCAAGACCCTGGACATGACCATCCGCATGACTGCGCGCGGGCTGCTCGGTGTCATCACCCTGCCGCTCAAGCCCTTTTACGGTCTCTTCCAATTCCGCGGCAGGGGTCCGCTGCGGGAGCCGGAATGGGACAACGTGATGTTCACCTCCCCGCCAGAGGAAGAGCACGAGAAGCTCGTCGCCCCGCCGCCGAAAGCCCGGCGCGCCGGGCCGCCCGGCAGGCCCTAGGGAAATCTCCCGGCCAGATCCTTCCTTGCGCCCCCGGGGTATCCGTGCCAGCGTTTTCCGGGACCGTCACCCGTTCCCGAGGATCATTCCTAACCACTCGAAACCATGTCAGACACTTTCGCCTCCAATGCCGGATCCCTCGATCCCGAAGCCGGTTTCTCCAAGGCTCCTTCCGTCGGCCAGGCCGCCAACGACCTGCGTGCGGCGGCGGGCGAAAAGGCCAGGGACATCGCCCACCAGGCAAAGGACATCGCCCATCAGGCCGGGGATCAGGCCAAGGCCTTGAAAGAGCGCGCCACGGAGCAGGTCCAGCACCTGCGCGAAGTCGCCGGGGAAAAGGCCCTCGCCTTCAAGAGCGCCGCCACCGAGAAGGCCGAAGCGCTGAAAGCCGCGGCCGGGGAAAAGGCGCAGCAACTCCGCACCACCGCGGACGAGCAGTGGGTCGCCACCCGCGCCAAGGCCAAGGAAATCCACATCACCACGGAGGATTACATCCGCCAGCACCCCACCCGCTGCGTCATCGGTGCCCTCGGGCTCGGCTTCGTCATCGGCCTTATCGCCCGCCGCTGAAGCGGCCGGCGACCGCCTCGGACCGCCCATGGCGCGTGCCCGGCAAGCGGCAGCGCCCATGGGCCATTTGATCTCATGACCGAAGACCCGGATACGGATACGCACGCGGCGTCCTCCTCCTGGCGCGAATCCGCGGTGGAGTTCGTCTCCGCCCGCATGGAACTCCTTTCCCTGGAAGCGCGGGATGCCGGGATGGCCGCCGCGCGGAAGGGTGCTCTCGCCGTTCTCATCGCCGGCTGTGCCGTGATCGCCTGGATGGCTCTCGTGGCAGGCATCATCGGCTGGATCGCCGCCGCGGGCGCGGCTTGGCACTTCGTAGCCATCGGTGCGGCGATCTTCCATCTGCTCGTCGCGGGAATCGCCGCCGCCCTTCTCCGCCGCCCCTCCGCCGCCTCCTTCCCCCTCACGAAATCCGAACTCATCAAGGACCGCGAATGGCTCCTCAATCTCAAGGACAGGCCGAAGCCCTGATCGCGCGCATCGCCGCCTCCCGCGTCGCGCTCGCCGCGGATCTCGCCGGGCTGCGCCGCCGCCTGGACGTGCCCGCCCGGGTGAAGGACTCCATCCTCTCGAAGCCCCTCGCCTGGTTCGGCGGCTCGCTCGGCGCGGGCTTCCTCGCCAGTTCCATCTTCCGCAGGCGCCGGCCGAAGGCGGAAAAAGCGAAGCGCGGGCTGCTCGGCCTCGCCCTCGGCGGGCTGATCTCGCTCGCCCGCCCAGCGCTCCAGAATTGGGCCCTCCAGGAGGCCCGCAGGCGCTTTGCAATACCGCGTAATGACAGCAGGTGACATTCTTGAGACATGCTGCAAGTTCCCGCTTCCCATCCCCTGATCTTCACGCTCTAAAGCACGCCCACATGTCCGAGCACCGCGTACTCGATCACGTTGACGACTATCTCAGACTCGGCCGCGAGTATGATTGTTCCGACGTCCACTTGCCGACGGCTTTCCCGCCGACGTGGCGTCGTTTCGGCCAGCTCCTGCCGATCTGGGCCGATCATCCTCCGCTCACGGCCGAGGAAACGGAGAAACTCGCACGGTCCTTTCTCGGGGAGCGCGAATGGAAGCGCCTTCAGGAAAAAGGGGATGTCGATTTCGCCTATTCCAACAGCGAGGGCCGTTTCCGCGCCTCGGTGGTCAAGCAGCGCCTCGGCTACGACATGGTGTTCCGGATCATCAATTCCACGCTCCGCAGCATGGAAGAACTCGATCTGCCGATGGAGCACCTGACGCCGCTCACCCGCTACCACAACGGCCTCATCCTCATCACCGGTTCGGTCGGATCGGGCAAGTCCACCACCCTGGCCGCGATCGTCGATTTCATCAACCAGGACCGCGAGGACCACATCCTGACCCTCGAAGACCCGATCGAATACGTCTTCGAATCGAAGGGCTGCCAGGTCAACCAGCGCGAAGTGCACACGCACACGGAATCCTTCGCAAAGGCCCTGCGCGGCGCCCTGCGGGAAGATCCGGACGTCATCATGGTCGGTGAAATGCGGGACCTGGAGACGATCTCGCTCGCCCTCACCGCCGCGGAAACGGGGCACCTGGTGCTGGGCACCCTGCACACCGGCAATGCGCCCCGCACCCTGGACCGCGTGCTGGACGTCTTCCCCACCGACCAGCGCGAGCAGATCCGCATCATGGTCTCCGAATCCCTGCGCGGCATCCTATCCCAGCAGCTTGTCCCGCGCGCCGACGGCAACGGGCGCGTGCTCGCCCTGGAACTGCTCGTCAACACCGCCGCGGTCTCCGCCACCATCCGCGATGGCAAGACCTTCATGCTCCCGGGCATCATGCAGACCGGCAAGAACGTCGGCATGATCACCATGGACGAGTCCCTACGCCGCCTCTACATCAAGGGTCTGATCACGCAGGAAGAAGCGCTCTTCCGCAGCGAGGACAAGAACCAGATGCGCAATTTCTTCCAATCCTGATTTCCGCGAAATCCCATGGCCCGCATCGACGCCTTTTTCCAATACCTTGTCGCGAACAAGGGTTCGGACCTCCATCTTTCGGAAGGCCAGCCGCCGAAGATCCGCAAGCACGGCTCCGTGGTGGCCATCCCCGACCAGCCGGTGCTGGGGGGCGAGGACTTCAAGGAAATGCTCGCGGAAATCTGCGACCCGAAGGCCTTTGAAAAGTACCTCGAAACCGGCGATCTGGACTTCGCCTACTCGATGGACGAGGAATCGCGCTTCCGCTGCAACTACCTGAAGCAGAACCTGGGGCTCGCCGCCGTCTTCCGGCTGATTCCCACGGAGATCATGTCGCTGGAATCCCTCGGCGTGCCGGAGGTGGTCAAGCAGTTCGGCCACATCCGTTCCGGTCTCGTGCTCGTCACCGGCCCGACCGGTTCCGGCAAGTCCACCACGCTCGCGGCCCTGCTGGATTACATCAACACGAACTACAACCGGCACATCATCACCATCGAGGAGCCGATCGAGTTCGTGCACCGGAACAAGCGCTCGATCATCACCCAGCGCGAGGTTCCGATCCAAACGCCCACTTTCTCCGACGGCCTGCGCGCCGCCCTTCGCGAGGATGCGGACATCGTGCTGGTGGGCGAGATGCGCGACCTGGAAACGATCTCGCTCGCGCTGACCGCCGCGGAGACGGGCCTTCTCGTTTTCGGCACCCTGCACACGAACAACGCCCGCAAAACCGTTGACCGTATCATCGACGTCTTCCCTGCCGACCAGCAGTCGCAGGTGCGGACGATGCTCGCGGCCTCGCTCCGCGGGGTGCTCGCCCAGCTCCTCTGCAAGCGTGTGGACAGGCCCGGCCGTGTCGCCGTGCACGAGATCCTGTTCGCCACTCCGGCGGTCTCCGCCATCATCCGCGAGGGCGCGACCCAGAAGCTCTACGACGTCATCACCGGCGGCAAGGGCGAGGGGATGCAGTTCATGGACGAGTCCATCTGGACCCGCCTCCAGGAAGGCATCATCTCGCCGGAGGAAGCCTACATGAAGGCGATCGACAAGACCCGCTTCAAGAAGTTCCTGCCGGAGCGCGCTTCCCACCTTGGGGATGCCTCGGGCGAAAGCCCCATGGAACATTGAGAGCCGGGCAGGCCGGATATCCCGGCCTGCCGCAAACGTCTCACGGGCGGCACATACCGCGTCCGCCTATTTGTCGGCGGCGGCCCTTCCGCAAGCGGAGGGTCCGGGCGCGCTGCCGATGTTCACTTTACCTAACCTGTCCCTTCCGCTAGGGTCCGGCCCCTGAGATGCTCTCCCCGGAAACCCTCTCCTTCGGCTGCCCCCACTGCCACGTCCCGCTGACAGTACCCGCGCGTCTGGCCGGAGTCACCGGACCGTGCCCGTCCTGCCGCCAGAGCATCACCGCACCGCTTTCCGCACCGGTGGCCATCGCGCCCCTGCCGGCCGCCGAAGCCCCGGCTCCCGCGCCTGCCGTGGCGGCAGTGCCGCCGGTTCCCGCACCTCTCCCCGCCTCCGCCGAGCCCGTCCTGGAGGAAGTCACCGCGGAGCCTCCTCCGGAGAGCACCCGCATCCGCCCGGAGCCGCGTC
>CBFGVD010000133.1:0-8193 GCA_965651965.1 uncultured Verrucomicrobiaceae bacterium
ACGTTGGCGAGGGTGAGGAGACGGAGGGTTCGTTGGCGGGAATCTGGAGGATCGGTTTCCATGGCGGGGACGGGCGCGGACGTTTCCGCGGGGATGAAGATGAAAACACGGTCCCGGTATCCTTGACAAGATGCCCGCCCGCTTCACAGGACCCCGGGCCCGTGTTTCGGGGCACCGGCTTTTCCGGGGACCGTCCGGACCAGCAACCGTTCCGCGGCAAGCCGGGCCCGGCGGGAGGGTTCCCCGCCGGGAACTTTTCCATGACCCCCTACCCCCCACCCCTGCCCGCTTCACCTGTCTCGGGGGTGGGGTAGGTAGGGTAGGGGGATAGCAAAAAGTAGCGGGAGCGTCCCTTGGGGCGGTACCGGGCCAGTGGATTCGGGCGGGGCGCAATCGCGGGATTTCTTTGTCAGCATCGGCGGTTTCGCGGAACATTCCCGATAGGGATGACGTCGCGCGCCGAGCCATGGGACGATCCGCGGGCCGATACGGCCTTCGCGGAGCAGATTGCCGCCCTGCGGGTGGCGCTGCGTGCCTACGTGATGTCGATCCTGCCGCACCATGCCGCCTGCGACGACGTGGTGCAGGAAACCTGCATTTTCCTCTGGGAAAGGCGGCACGAGCGCGGCGATGCCACCAATCTCAAGGCGTGGGCCTTCAAGGTGGCCTGGTTCAAGGCCTTCGCCTGGAGGCGGGATCGCGAGAGGGAAAAGACCGTTCATTTCTCCGAGGACACCCTGCACGAAATTGCCGCGGAGGCGGAGAAACTGGCGGAAGAAGCCGGGGAACGGCTGCTCGCCCTGCGCGCCTGCCTCTCCCGGCTTGCACCGGACGAACTCGAACTCCTGAGGCTCAAGTACGTGCAGGGGCGGACGCTGACCGGCCGGGCCAGGGAGACCGCGGTCAAACCCAGCCGCGTCCAGAAAACGATCTCCCGCCTGCGGCTGGCCCTGCGCCACTGCATCGAATCCAAGCTTTCCCGAGAATGACACCCGCACCCGAACTGAGGAAACTGATCGACCGGCTCCTTTCCGAAGGAAGCTTGGGCAAGGTGGAAACAAGCCGTCTCGAAGAAATCCTGAAGGACCGGGAGGCGCTGCGCTACTACACGGAAACGATGGCCCAGGAGTCGATGATGGCGGAGGCATTGGGCGGCGCGGGAGCGGGATCACGCAAGGTGGTGCGGATACACTGGAAGCCCGTGGCGGTCGCGGCGGCCGCCTGCGTGGTCTTCGGCCTCGGCTTTTTCAGCGGGCGGCAGGGCGGGGAAAAGGCATCCGCGGCAAAGGACCCGCTCCCCGTCCAGGTAACGGGCGTGATGGGGGTGGAATGGGACAAGAGCGGAGCTCCGGAGCTGGCGTCGGGAGGTGTGACGGCGGAGCGGGTTGCCTTCCGGACCGGTCTGGTGGAGCTCACCTACGCCAATGGCGTGCGGGTGACCCTGGAAGGCCCGGCGGACTATAGGGTGAACAGTCCGACCTCGGGCGAACTCGCCAGCGGAAAGCTGGTCGCCTACGTGCCGCCCGGCGCGGAAGGCTTCACCGTGGACTATGCCCTGGGCAAGGTGGTCGATTTGGGAACCGAATTCGCCATGGACGTCGGAAAAGACGGGAAGACGGAACTGGGAGTTTTCGACGGGGAGGTGGAGCTGCATCTGCCCGGGGAGAAACCCCGCTCGCTCCAGCAGAGCCAGGCGGTCATGCATGAGCCCGGAACAGGCGATGCCTTGCGCCCCATCCCGCTCGACCGGGAGAAATTCGTCCGTCACCTCCCCGCGCGGGATTTCCGCTGGGAACTGACCTCGCCGCACGAGCAGGAAATGACCTTCGACGTCACCCACCTGATCTGGAAGCCGGGCGAATACCGGGCGATCTTCAAGTGGATCTCCGGCATCGACGCCCTGGTGGTGAGCGATGTGGAGCTGCGGCTCGACGGCAAACCGGTGGTGGCCGACCTGCACGAGGGCTCGACCGGGGAACTCGCGTATGTGAAGGACAACATGTTCCTGCTGAATATCGGCCGGAAAGATTTCAAGCGCGGGCGCTGGACCCTCCACATGAAGGCCAAGCCTTATCCCCGCATCCACAGTCTTGCCAAGTATACGGGACCGGTGGGCAGCCAGGGCATCCTCCAGTTCGAGGAAGGAATGGTGACCAAGGCGCAGGAAACGGATTTCATCGGGCGCTGGAGCTACCATTTCCTCGGCGTGGCCTATGTGCGCGAGTTCCATGCCGACGGGCGGGTGACCCTGACGAGGGACGGCGAGACGGTGCCGACCTCCTTTCCCGACAGCCGCTGGTTCGTGGAGGACGGCGTCCTGAAAATATGGATTCCGGAGCGCAATGCCTATGAATGGCACGTGCTGCGCGATGCCGACACGCTGGTCTTCACGACCAACCCGTACGGGAACGCGCGGAAGCTGGAGTAACTTTCCGGCCGCTTTTTTGTCAGGATTTACCTCCCGGCGGTACAGGAGGTAGGGCACCGCTCCGTGCGCCCGCCATAACCTCCGAAATCCAGATGACTCCCCGATTCCTGATCGCATTTGCTCCGCTGCTCCTGCCCGTCTCCGCCGCTACCGTTCAGCTTTCCAACGGCGACTTTTCCACCGGCGCCGACCCGGTCGCCACCGGATGGACCAGCGCGGCCGGGGGCGGCGCCAATTCCTCCCCTTCGAACTACGCGGAAGCGGTTCCCGGCTCGAGCTGGGGGCGTTCGATGCAAATCAAATCCGACGGAGGGAACTACGTCGAGCAGACGCTTTCCCTTAGCGACCTGGGCCCGATGGACGCGGGTACCTTCGGGAGCTTCACCGTCAGCCTCGACTACGGATACCGCCGGGACGCCGTGACCAATGGCGACCATACGCTCCGCATTTCTCTCTGGAACCTGACGGACAACATCGAGCTCGCAGGACAGGACCTTCTTATTGCGGACCCCGGTGTCGGCGCGAACTCCCTGGCAGGCGGTCTTTTCAACCTGGTTTATGACAATACCTCGCCCTCGCTGGCGGGGGATGCCATCGCCCTGCGGATCACGAGCACGAGCGGGGACCTGGGCGCCAATTCCTGGCAGCGCACCGCGATGGTGGACAACGTCACCGTGAATGCGGTGCCGGAGCCCGCGGCGATGCTGCTGGGTTCGCTGGGCCTGGCAGGCCTGCTTCGCCGCCGCCGCTGAGATTCTCCTTCGAGGTCCGGAACGGCGGCACCGGTGTCCCGGGTTTGGCACCGGTGTCCGCCGTTCTCCCCAGATTCGCGAATCATGCTTTCCAGAGTCTCCATCCTTCTCGCGCTTGCCCCGGCGGCCTTCGCCCTGGGCCTTGGCGATGCCGGGTTCCAAGCTTCCCCTTCCGACAATGCTTCCGATCCCGCGGCGCCCTGGAGCACCGTGGAGAGCGGCGGCGGGACAAACCCCATCTACGTGTGGTCCTCCGGCGGCGGGATTCCCGCGGGTGAGAAAGTGGCCGTATTCAAGGATGGAAACGGCGCGGCGATGCCGGATCATCTTTCGCAGGTGCTTCCAGGCGTCACGGCCGGTTCCCTGGAAGCGGTCTCGGTCTCGCTAAATGCCGGGTGGCGCGGCAGCATCGCGGACGACCGGGCGGTCTTCCGGGCGGAACTTTGGAACACGAGCGCGAATGCCGTGCTGGCAGCGGGAGAGATCGCGCTGACGCGGGACAGCGCACTTACCGACACATGGACCCCGGCCGACGGGGATCCGGAGCAGGAGGGAATCCAGCCCTTCACCTTGTCCCTGGACTACGACCGTACCGCTCCGGATCTGGCCGGGGCCGCCGTGGCACTGCGCATCGGCCGGGTGGATGAGGATAGCGGTCTGGGTGCCGATATCTGGCGCTCTTCAGCTTGGATCGACAATGTCGCGATCAGCGCCACGATCCATCTTCCGCCGCTCACGGATGCGCCCGCGGAGCTGCTGGCCCGCAAGGTCCCCCTGCTGGCGGGAAGCATCGTCTTCGAGCGCTTGCAGGACACCGCGGGCGATGCCTTCCGGCTGGGCCATGCCGACAGCAAGGTGGTTATCGCGGGCACGAACGAGAACGCCTGCGCCGCGGGCCTGCATTGGTACCTCAAACACCATTGCGGGATGCATTTCTCCTGGAGCGGCGATCAGGCCGCGGTGCCCTCTCCCCTCCCCTTGCCGGATGAGGCGGTCCGCTCCTCACCGTGGAAATGGCGCAGCGCCCACAACCACTGCGTCTTCTCGTATTCGATGGCATTCTGGGACTGGCCGCGCTGGGAGCGGGAGATCGACTTCCTGGCGTTGAACGGCGTGAACCAGGCCTTCCTCCTCACCGGGCACGAGAAAGTCTGGCAGAATACCCTGCGCCGCCTGGGCTTCGGCGATGCCGAAATCGCCACCTGGCTGCCCTCCACCTCCCACATCTCGTGGTGGCATTTCGACAATCTCCAGGGCGTGGGCGGTCCCTTGACCCAACAGGAGATCGACCAGGAAGCGGCCCTGGCAAGGCAGGCCGCGGACCGGATGCGCGAGCTCGGCATCGAGCCGGTCGCCCTGGGCTTCTACGGCATGGTGCCGGATTTCTTCGGCTCCCGCTTTCCCGGGGCGCACTTAATCCCGCAGGGAACCTGGGCGGGCGGCTACCCGCGGCCGCCGGTGCTGAATCCCTCCGATCCGGCTTTCGCAACCACCGCCGCGATCTACTACGAGGAACTCCAGAACGTGCTGGGCCCGGTGAAGCACTTCGGCGGGGATCTCTTCCACGAGGGCGGGCAGACCGGCGGCCTGAACCTCGCCACGGCCTTCCGCAAGGTACAGGACGCCATGCTGGCAGCCACTCCGGAAGCGGTCTGGGTGATGTTCGGCTGGCAGGCGAACCCGCGCGAACAGGGGATCTCCGCGCTCCTGCCGGACCACGTGCTGGTGCAGCAGACCTCGATCCATCCTGCCACCACCGTGCCGGTTTCGGGCGGCTTCCGGACCTACGGCGGACAGATTCCCTGGACCTGGAATCTCATCGACAATTTCGGCGAAAACCACGGGCTCTATGGAAACTTCGACACTCTGGCGACCCTGCCCTCCCGCTTCCTGAACGGCGGGGCTCCGGGGAAATTCGCCGGGCTGGGCCACAGTCCGGAGGGAATCGAGACCAATCCCCTGCAGGCCGCGCTTTTTTACGAGATGTTCTGGCGGGACGAGGACCTGGATCCCGCCGCCTGGCTCGATGCGGAAATTCCCCGCCGCTATGGCGCGACCAGCATTCCGGCCCGGCAAGCCTGGGATCTGCTCGCGCGGTCGAGCTACCGCTGCCCGATCGCCCAGGAAGGAATCTCGGACTACATCTTCGGCACGCGCCCGAAGGCCGGTGCCAGCCATGCCCGCACCTGGGCCTCGAACGCTCCCTACTGGTGCGAACTCGATATCGTGGAAGCCTGGAAGCTGCTTCTGGAAGCGGCGCCGGCCCTATCCGGAAACGCGAACTACCGCCACGATCTCGCGGATGTCACCCGCCATGCCCTGAATTTCCATTCGAAGCGGGTGTACGACGCGATGATGGCCGCCTTCGGAAACCGCGACCGGGAAGCCTTCGAGGCCCGCGCCGGGGAGCTGCTGGGCTTGTTCGACGACCTCGACGCCGTGCTTGGGGCGGATCCGAACTTCCTGCTCGGAACCTGGCTGGAGCGGGCGAAGGCGAAAGGACACGACGAAACCGCGAAGCGGAGGATCGAGCGCAATGCCCGCAACCTGATCACGCTATGGAGCGGCAAGAGCGACGAGCTGGACGACTATGCCTCCCGCAGTTGGGCCGGGCTCGTGGGCGGCCATTACAAGGCGCGCTGGCAACGTTACATCGGAGACCTGCGCGGGGGATGGTCCGGCAGCGGCGTGCCCGCCTACAGCGGCACCGGTATGGAGCTTGCCTTTCTGGATGACACGACGGCCTTCCCCGCCACCCCGCAAGGCGAGGTGGCGGCCCTTTCCGCCGCCGTGTACGCCAAGCTGGCTCCCGCGATGAGAAAGCATGCTTCTCTGCGCTGGAGCGTGCCTCAGGAGGAAGAAGGCGAGATAACCCTTCGGTTCGACGTGACGGAACGCCTCGCGGCGGGGCAAGCGCACCGCGCCAGCTTGTCCCGCCAGTACGGGGATGCGGCGGTGACCCTCAAGCGGCTGGCTCTCGTCGGAGGCGGGGTGTTTCAGGAGCACTCCGTAAATGCCGGAATTTCCGCCACGCCACTGTCGAAGGATTTTGCGGCGGCAACTCCCTCCGGAAGGGTGTTCCTGGAGATCACCCTGCAGGGCCCGGGAAGCCGGAGCATTGCAAACGGACCGGTGGAATTCGGGGCTATCTTCGATGCCACGCGCAACGACTATATCGGCCGCTTCCAGTATGCCGCGGGCGGGAGCAGCTACTACCGCGAGCTGCGGGAAGACGGCACCGTGGGACTCTACCTCAATGGCGGGGCCGCGGACCTCTGGAGCGGCTACACCTGGCTCTTTGCCGGCGGGGAGGCGCATCTCTTCAAGGCGGACGGCACCCTCTTCGAGCGGCACCGCCTGAGGGACCCGCAAACCCTGCTTTTCCAGGTGGAACCTCACTACGGCCCCGGAATCCGCATTCCGCTCACCACCTATTACCGGGCTTGGACCGGGGAAATCGGAATGGCAGCGCTGGCGGAGGACCCGGACGGCGACCTCGATCACGACGGTTCGAGCAACCTCGCCGAATTCCTTTTCGGCACCGATCCCGCCACGCCCGGTCCCGCGATTGCGTTCGAGGACTTCCATGTCCGCTGGACGCGGCGCATCGACGCCCTCCTCGAAGGAATCGACTGCGGGCTGATGCACTCGACCGACCTCGTGGAATGGACGCCCTGGGAGGGAGCGGAAACCACCGGTCCTTCCCTGCGGCCCGGCTACGAGGAGGTGCGGATCGACGTTTCCCGGAACGTCCCCGCGGCCTTCTTCCGCGCCACGGCCGGAAGCCGCTGATCCCGAAAATCCGACCAAACCGATGAAAAAAACACCGATTCTTGCCTGCCTGCTCGCCTTGCTCGGAGGCAAGGCCGCAGCCCAGACTCCCGTCCGGATCCTGAATGCCGGGTTTACCGATGGTACCAATCCCAACGCGACCGATTGGGCTCGCGTGGATGGGGGAGGAACGAACGCCTCTCCTTCCTGCTATGCCGAGGAGGTTCCGGGATCATCCTGGGGCCGCTCCATGCAGCTGAAGTCCGACGGCGGGAACTCCATCCAGCAGGCGCTTTTGGAAACGCAGGCCGGGGCGGCTGTGGATGCTTCATCATTCGGGCGGTGGTCGATCTCCTTCCAGCGCGGCTACCGCCGGGACGCCGTCCGGAACGGGGATCACACGCTGCGGGTCTCGCTCTGGAACACCACCACGGACAGCGAACTGGCGGGCTCCGACATCACCATTCCGGATCCCGGCACCACGGGTGCGAATAGCCTGGCACCCGCGACGGTGGCGCTTGCCTACGACGAGACGGACCCCACCCTGGCCGGAGCGGGTCTCGCCCTGCGGATCACCAGCACCAGCGCGGATCTAGGCGGCAATTCCTGGCAACGCACCGCCATGGTGGATGACTTCTCGGTGATCGCAGGCGTGATCGACCCCGGTATCGCGGTCGATCCCGTGCCCGTCTTCGCGAGCAACGGGGCCGCGGGTTCGTTCTCGCTGACTTTCACGAACTCCGGGGAGAGCCTGGACCTGAACTTGAGCGATGTGAGCGTGACGGGAACCGATGCCGCCTTCTTCTCCGTTACCGATTTCCCTGCCAGCGTGGCACCGGGTGCGAGCGGCAGCATCACGCTTGGCTTCGCCCCGCAGGGCGGCGGGACCTACTCGGCGGAGGTGGTGATCCAATCGAACGCCGCCGCCACGCCCACGGTAAGCATCCCCATATCCGTGGAAGTGACCGACCCGGTGCTGAGCCTCGGGACAGAGCAGGTCGATTTCGGAACCCTTCCGGAGAACCCCGGAAGCCAAACCGCCCCACTGACCCTGACCAATGATGGAGGCGCGACCGATCTGATCATCTTCGACGTCCAGCTCATGGGCCTCGGGAACGGTTTTACCGTGGACTCCTTCCCGCCGTCCATCGCCCCCGGCGAAAGCGCGGACCTGATCATCGGTTTCGATCCCGGCGGGGACGGCGGACACTTCGGCGATCTCCTGCGCATCGAGACAAACGC
>CBFGVD010000134.1:0-8164 GCA_965651965.1 uncultured Verrucomicrobiaceae bacterium
ACCTTGGCCGGAGCTTTCGCCGCGGGTCTCGCCACCAGTGTCCACTGCGCGGGCATGTGCGGGCCGCTGGCCTGCGGGGTGGGGGCCTTCGCCCGCAGCGAGGCGGAGAGGACCGCGGCGGCGGCCTGCTACCACTCCGGGCGCCTGGCGGCCTACGCGGTGATCGGTGCCGTGTGCGGGGCCCTCGGGCGGGAGCCGCTGGGCTGGTTCTTCCATTCGCCGGCCGTACTGCTTCCCTGGGCGCTCGTGCTGGCCCTGCTGGTCCTGGCCGCCGGCCTGGAGAAAAAGATCCCGCGGCCGCTGTTCCTCACGCGCCTGACCCTGCGGCTGCGCTCCAAGGTGCGGGGTATGCCCGTGACGGCCGGAGCAGGGCTCACCGGGCTGGTGACGCCCTTCCTGCCCTGCGGGCCGCTCTACGCGGTTTTCCTGGCCCTGCTCGCTGCCGGCTCGGCGGCGCGGGGGGCGGAGGTGGCGCTGGCCTTCGGGCTCGGCACCGTGCCCCTGCTGTGGGCGGCCCAGCGGCAATTCCACCGCCTGCGCTTGCGGCTGTCGCCTTCCGGCCTGGCCCGGGTCCAGCGGGGGCTGGCCCTGGCGGCGGCGCTTGTCCTGGCGTGGCGCATGCACGATACCCTGCCATTCCCCGGCGGGGAGGAGCAGGCGGGGAAGGAGCTACCCGCCTGTTGTCACTGAGACCCGGCAGCGGGATATGCGGCATTTGCGGCAATCGGCGCGTGGCCCGGCGAAGATGGGGCGGCCAAGGTATCCCGGATGGTTTCCTGCGAGCATTGCGGCACGGCATTCGCGCCCCGTACGACGGGAGACCGCTATTGCTGCCGCGGCTGCGAATATGTGGCGGAAATGATCCGGGAACAGGGCCTCGGCCGCTATTATGATCTGAAATCCGGCGCCACTGCCGCTCCTGTGCGCAGCCGGCCCTTCGAGGCTCACGAATTTTCCTGGCTCGCCGCCGCGGCCCGGACGGCCGAAGCCGGGCCGGAGAGCCCGGTTCTGGAGTGTGCGGTGGAGGGCATTTCCTGCATCGGCTGCGTCTGGTTGGTCGAGAAACTGTTCGAGCGTCATCCCGGCGGTGTCCGTGCCGCCGCCAACCCCGCGAACGGCGGGCTCTACCTGGAATGGCAGCGAGAGGCTTGCGATCTGGAGGCTTTCGCCCGGGAACTGGCGTCCTTCGGCTACGTGGTCGCGCCCGCCGCGGGGCGGGATCATGGCTCGGAGCGCCGCGGGCTGGCGGGCAGGATGGGGCTCTGCGGGGCCTTTGCTCTGAATGCGATGGGCTTTTCCCTGCCGGGCTATCTCGGGATGCCCGCGGATTTCGAGTTCGCGGGGCTTTTCCGTCTGGTCGCTTTCGCCTCCGCCACCGCCGCGATGCTGGCGGGGGGCGGCTACTTTATTGCCCGCGCGTGGCGAGCCATCCGTTCCCGCAGCCTTCATATCGATCTTCCCATCGCCCTGGGCCTGCTGGCCGCCTATGCAGGCTCGGTTTTCGGTTGGCTGGCAGGGGAGGATGGGCTGATGTACTTCGACTTCGTCGCCACCTTCGCTTTCCTGATGCTGCTGGGGCGCTACGTGCAGCTTTCCGCCGTGGAAAAGAACCGCCTGCGGCTGGTGCGCCGCTCGCCGCTGCCGGAGGCCGTCTCTTCCGGAGACCGCGTTCTGGCCCTGGCGGAGTTGCAGCCGGGCACGGGGTTCCTGCTGGAGCCGGGCAAGGCCTTGCCGGTTGCCGCTTGTCTCTCCGAGGGCGCGGCGGAGGTATCGCTGGAATGGATCCACGGCGAAGCCGATCCCGTGACGGTGCATCCGGGCACGCGCCTGCCCGCGGGAGCGATCCTTCTGGGCCGCCGGGCGGTGAGCGTGACGGCGGACGAGGCCTGGCAAGACTCCCTGATTTCCAGGCTTGCCGCAGGCTCCGCGGGAGAACGCGGCTCGCCGGTCTTCCGCAGGCTTCTCGGGATTTATGTCCCGGCGGTGATCCTGGCCGGTTTTGCGGTGTTCGCGCTCCGGGCCGCCGGGGGAGACTGGCGGGCGGGATTGCAGGCCATGATCTCGATTTTCGTCGTTTCCTGCCCTTGCGCCCTCGGAGTGGCGGTGCCTTTGGCCGATGAAAAGGCCTCCGCCCGCCTTGCGAGGGTCGGAGCCTTCGTCCGCAATGCCAGCCTTTGGCCGCGCCTCCGCCGGGTCCGCAAGGTGGTTTTCGACAAGACGGGCACCCTGACCTTGGAGCGCCCGGTCCTGGAGACCCCGGCGGCGGTCGCGGCATTGGACGACCGGGCGGCTTTGGCGCTGGCCCGGCTCACGCGCGGCTCGCTGCATCCCGTCTCCCGTACCTTGCTGGAAGCCCTGGGCATCCGCGGGCAGAAGCTCCTGGAACGCTCCGGCACGGTACCGGTGGAAGAAATCCCCGGCAGCGGCACCCGCTGCGATTCGGAAGGGGAAAGCTGGTTTCTGGGAAAAGGGGAAAACCTCACCGTCCTCCGCCGCGGAGCCGATGTGATCGCGCGATTCGCGTTCCGGGATTCCCTCCGGCCCGGCGCGGCGGGGGCGGTCCGGGCCCTGTTCCGGCGCGGCATTTCCGTGCATATCCTTTCCGGGGATGCGCCGGAAAAAGTCGCGGCCCTGGCCGGGGCCTTGGGAATACCCCCCGTGCAGGCCATCGGCGGCCTGAGCCCGGAGGAAAAGGCGGCGCGCGTGAAAGCACTCGACCGGAAGGACACTCTCTATCTCGGGGACGGGGCGAACGATTCCCTGGCTTTCGATGCGGCCTTCGCCACCGGCACCCCGGTGGTGGACCGCAGCCTGCTGGAATCCAAGGCCGATTTTTACGTCCTCGGTTCCGGGCTGGCCTATCTGGCGGAAGCCTTTGCCGCGGCGGATGCCCGTGCGTCCGGCGTCCGCCGGGCCTTCGCCTTCGCCCTGGCTTACAATCTCGCCGCGGTCGCGCTGGCCGCTGCCGGCGGGATGAGCCCGCTGCTGGCCGCCATCCTGATGCCTCTCAGTTCCGTCGTGTCCATCCTGCTCGTCGCCTCGGGGCGGCGGGCATCCCAGGTTGCACCCCGCACCGAAAACCCCTATGGTCTCCATGTCCCCAAGAGCCGTGTACGATTCCGCCATGACCCGGGCGAACAAGCCGTTTGAAGCCACCCTGCACGAGAGGCTCAAGCAATCGGACCTTTTCCGGGTCTATCAGGACGCCTTCCGCACCGCAACCGGCCTGCCCCTGAGGCTGGTGGGGGCGGAGCCGGAGGAATGGTGCCTGGACGACCAGAGCGTGAACCGCAGCCCCTTCTGCGAGATTTTAAATCTCTGCAAGGCGGCCTGTCATGCCTGCATCGAGACCAACCGCCGTCTCGTGCACGAGGCGAGCGTGCACGGGCCCTCCTCCTGCCATTGCTTTGCAGGTCTCACCGCCTCCGCGGTGCCCGTGAAAGTGGGGAACGTGATCGTGGGTTACCTGAAAACCGGGCAGGTTTTCTCCCGTGCTCCGGACGAAGATCAATTTGAAACCCTGCTCGGCAGCATCGGCCGCAGGACCCTGGACGATACCACCCGGGAGACCCTGCGGGTCGCCTATTTCCAGACCCGGGCCGTGGAGCCGGAGCGCTATGCGAGCATGATCACCCTGCTCCAGAGCTTTGCCGAGCAACTGGGGCGGCACGCCGAATCGCTCGCGATCATCGAGGAAGGGAAGGAGCCGGTCGCGATCGCGAAGGCCCGCCGCTACATCCACGAACATCTGGACGATTCCCTGCCGCTGGGCGCGGTGGCGCGCGAGGCAGGCCTGAGCGAGTCCCATTTCTGCCGCCTCTTCAAGGAAGCCACCGGTTTGACCCTGACGGATTATGTCAACCGTTGCCGGATCGAGCGGGCGAAAAACGAGCACCTGAAATCCGAGAAACGGGTGTCGGAAGTGGCCTTCGAAGTCGGCTACCAGTCCCTCTCGCAGTTCAACCGCAGCTTCGCGCGGATTGTCGGCAGTTCGCCCAGCACCTGGCGGAAGGAGCGCCTGGACGAGGCCGGGGGCTGAGCATTCCCGGCTCCAGCGGATCGCCTTTGCGCTTGGAATTCCGCGCCGCGCTTTCACGCTCCGGCCATGCGCACCGCGGTCTATGCCGGCTCCTTCGATCCGCCCACGAACGGCCACCTGTGGATGATCCAGCGCGGGCTGGAGCTTTTCGACCGCCTGATCGTGGCCATCGGCAGCAATCCCGCCAAGAGCTACACCTTCACGGTGGACGAGCGGCTGGAGCTGCTCCGCGCCTCCATCCCTTCCGCGGAGCGCCTGACCATCGCGCACTTCGACAACCGCTACCTGGTACACTACGCGCGGGAGCAGGATGCGCGTTTCATCCTCCGCGGCATCCGCGGGCCGAACGATTACGAATACGAGCGCGTGATGCGGCACATCAATGCCGATCTGGCACCGAACATCACTACCACCTTCCTGATGCCGCCGCGGGACATCGCGGAGGTTTCCTCCAGCATGGTGATGGGCCTCGTCGGACCCGTGGGATGGGAAGATCAGGTCCGGCGCTACGTTCCGGTACCCGTCTTCGAGGCCCTGGAAAAAAGGGCCTTCCGTTAGGTTCTTGTTTTCACTGCCCCTTCTCAATCCACAGCACGGGGTCAGCGGTAGCGGGAAGTGCAGCTTGCCGCGCCTTCGTGCGGGCGCTTGGCGAGGTCCGCCCGGGTCCGGCAGGGAGCAGTCCCCCGAAAGAGGAACTGTGCCCGGTGATTTCTGATTTTTTTCCGGTACAGATTTTGTGAGATTCCGGCGCTGCCGCGACAATACGCCCCGAACCCCGGCGTGACGGCGTGCCTTTCATGAAACCCATCCTACGTGCCCTGCTTTGGATCGCGATTTCCCTGCTCGGAGCTCTTGCCGTGGGAGTGGCGGCTTTCCAGCGGAACGAACCGGTGAACGCCTTGTGGCTGGTGGTGGCGGGCGTCTGCACCTTCGCCGTTTCCTACCGTTTCTACTCCGCATGGCTGGTGGCGAAGGTGCTCACGGTGGATGACCGGCGGGCACCCGCCGCCGTGACCCGGAGCGACGGCAAGGATTTCGTCCCGACGCCGAAGTGGGTGGTTTTCGGTCACCATTTCGCGGCAATCGCGGGGCCCGGGCCGCTGGTCGGACCGGTGCTGGCGGCACAGTTCGGCTACCTGCCGGGGACGCTGTGGATCCTGGTGGGCGCGACCCTGGGCGGCGGGGTCCATGATGCGGTGGTGCTCTTTGCCTCGATGCGGCGGGACGGGAAATCGCTCGGCCAGATGCTCAAGGAAGAGATCAATCCGGTGGTCGGCCTGATCGCGATGTTCAGCCTGCTGGCGATCATGACGATCATTCTGGCGGTATTGGGCCTGGTGGTGGTGAACGCCCTGGCGGAGAGCCCCTGGGGACTTTTCACCATCGCCGCCACGATCCCGCTGGCGATGGTCATGGGGCTGGCGATCAAGAGCGGGCGGGTGAGCGTGACGGCGGCCTCCATCTTCGGAGTCGCGGGCCTGCTGCTGGCCGTGGCAGGGGGGCAATACCTGACGCCGGAGATGAAGAGGATCCTCACGCTGGAGAAGACCGATCTGGCCTGGGCGATCATGATCTACGGCTTCGCCGCGAGCGTGCTGCCGGTATGGTTGCTGCTGGCGCCGCGGGATTACCTGAGCACCTTCATGAAGCTGGGGACGGTGGCGATCCTGGCCGTCTTCATCGTGATGCTGGCCCCGCCGCTGCACATGCCCGCGGTGACGCCCTTCATCGATGGCAGCGGCTTCGTGGTCGCGGCACCGGTATTTCCTTTCGTATGCATCACCATCGCGTGCGGGGCGGTCAGCGGCTTCCATGCCCTCATTTCCTCCGGCACCACGCCGAAGCTGCTGGCGAGGGAGAAGGACATCCGCCTGGTGGGCTACGGCTCCATGGTCGTGGAAATGCTGGTGGCTCTCATGGCGATCATCGCCGCCTGCGCGCTCCAGCCGGGGCAGTATTTCGCGATCAACTCCCCGGTCGATCCCAAGGATCCGGTCGCGGTCGAGGCCCAGATCGCGAAGATCAATTCCTACGGGCCGGAGTATGCGGTGACCGTGCCGGAGATGGAGAAGCTGGCGCACGATCTCGGCGAGCCGCACATCATCGGGAAAATCGGCGGAGCGCCCACTTTTGCGGTCGGGATGGCGCACATGTTTTCCAAGGTGATCCCGGGAAACACCGCGCTCTCGCTGTGGTACCACTTCGCAATCATGTTCGAGGCGCTGTTCATCCTCACGACCCTCGATGCGGGGACGCGGGTGGGGAGGTTCATCCTGCAGGATTTGCTCGGGCAGTTGATCCCGAAAATGCGGGACACCGGCTCATGGGGGGCGAATGTCAGCGCCACCGGCCTGCTGGTGGCGGCCTGGGGCTACATCCTTTACCAAGGGGCCATCGATCCGGAAGGGATCGCCAAGAGCCTGTGGCCGATCTTCGGAATCGCGAACCAGTTGCTGGCGGTGATCGCCTTCTGCCTGGGAACCACGATCCTGATCAAGATGGGCAAGGCGCGCTACGCCTGGTGCACCTTCGTGCCGATGGTTTTCCTGACGGTGGTGACCTTCACCGCGGGGATCATGAAAATCTGGTCGCCCGGAGCGGCGGGCTTCATTCCTGCGATCCGGAAACTGGAAGCCGCGATCGCGGGCGGATTGAGCGGGGAGGCGCTGGAGAAGGCGCAGAGATCGCTCACGAACGCGAAAGTGGATGTCGGCATCACCGCGCTCTTCCTGGTCCTGGTCTCCGCGATCGTGATCGGCTGCGCGCGCGAGTGGCGGCTGCTTCTGAAGAATAAGAAGCAAGCCGTGCTGCACGAGAGCGAATATGTGGCTCTCTCCGACGCTTTCGGCGAAAAGCCGTAGCCGCAGCCCCGAAGGGACTTTGCAACAAGGCCCCGGGGGTGCCTCCACGGGAGCGAATACGTGTCTCTCTCCGATGCCTTCGGCGAAAAGCCGTAGCCGCTGCCCCGAAGGACTTTGCAACAAGGCCCCGGGGGGTGCCTCCACGGGAGCGAATACGTGTCTCTCTTCGATGCCTTCGGTGAAAAGCCGTAGGCGCAGTCCCGAAGGGACTTTGCAACAAAGCCCCGGGTTGCGCGAAGCGCTGCCCGGGGGTGCCGTCGCGGCGATTCCAACGCCACCGGCGTTGCGCAATCGGAACGTGTCCCCGATCCGCGCCGGACCGGGAGGAGAGACACGTGCCCGTACGCAACCCCTTCGGGGTTGATGGTCCCGGTGCCGCCGACCCCCGGGTAGGCCTCCGGCCAACCCGGGGCTTTGTTGCATTGCCCCCTCGGGGCAAGGATCAGCTTCTATTGAATCTTGTGAAATAGGGTGACTGGTCCGGCCGGAGATTCGCCCGGGCAAAGCAGCCCCGAATGACCCACGGTCTGCTCCGCATCTGCCTCAGCGCAGCGGTGGCATATGCGAGAGCTGCTATCCTTCCTTCACCAATAGGTGTCCGATGCCTTCCGATCGCGTCCGGCCTTCAGAGGGCCCGGAACTCCCGGGCAACGTAGGCACAGGCAGCCTCACATCACGCGGTTGACCAGCGCTTCGCCCTGCTGGAAGCGGGCGAAATTGTCCAGGAAGTGGCGGATCAGCACGCGTGCCTCGTCGTTCTGCCCGCCGGCGGTGTGCGGGGTGATGTGGCAGTTTTCACGGCTCCAGAGGGCGTGGTCGTCCGGCAGCGGCTCCGGATCGGTGACATCCAGCCAGGCCGCGCCGAGATGACCGGAGCCCAAGGCCTCCGCCAGTGCTTCCTGGTCCACGGTGGTGCCGCGGCCGATGTTATAGAAGATCGCGCCCGGCTTCATGGAAGCGAAGCGCGGGGCATCGAACCAAAGGCGGGAACCGGCGTTGTCGGGCAGGATGTTGATGACGTGATCGGCTTGCCCGAGGGCGTCGTTCACCCGATCCGGCGTTATGACCGCCACCTTCTCGTCCCCGCGGGGGGAGCGGCGCATGGCGGTGATCTGCATGCGGAAGGGCTCGAGAAGCTCCACCAGGCGCTCCGCGATGGCCCCGTAGCCG
This sequence comes from uncultured Verrucomicrobiaceae bacterium, assembly GCA_965651965.1. GTDB lineage: Bacteria > Verrucomicrobiota > Verrucomicrobiia > Verrucomicrobiales > Akkermansiaceae > Haloferula. Next base: position 8,071 of record CBFGVD010000134.1, read on the forward strand.
ACGATGAGGAGGGACTGGCCCTGGAGCAGGCGGCTGTCCCGGCGCAGGGCTTGCCACTCCGGCGTGCCATTGGCGGTACGGGTCTTCAAGGCCC
>CBFGVD010000135.1:0-8125 GCA_965651965.1 uncultured Verrucomicrobiaceae bacterium
CGGTCTTCACGCGGAAGAAGCCGGAACCGAGATTCGCCACCGGAACCGTTTGCCCGACTTCCGCGTCCGCTTTGCCGAGGAAGACGTCGCTGGCCGTCGTCCAGGTCGCAAGGTCCGGGGAGTGCTCGATCACGTAGTATTCCCCGGCGATGGCGTTCCAGGTGAGCTCCGCCACGACCTGCCCGCCGGAAAAGACGAAGTTCGTGGAAGTCACCTGGAAGGTGTAGTCGCTGCGCTCCTTCGCGCCGGTGATGGCGATGCCGACCCTCTGCTGGCCATTGCTATCTCCCGTGATGGTGGAACCGGATTTCTGCTTCACGATCACGCGGTAGGAGACGTTGGTCGTCGCGTTCGAGGGCATCTCGACCTGCTCGACGTTGTTGCGGTCCTTCGCTTCCGTATCCTGGTCCGTCGAGGAGCGGGTGGCGTTGTTGGAAGGGTTCGCGGGATCCAGCCGCCACATGTAGTAGCGGGTGCCCAGGGTCCCGTCGTTGTTCACCCGGTAGAGTTCAATGTCCAGGTTGTTCACCAGCATCTTGTTCGAGGGGTTCAGGCTATCCGGGGACAGGCTTCCGGGCACCGGGTCGGTCCATGCGGCGGTCACCTTGATCCGCTGGCCGCCGGTCGCCTTGATCGTGAAGTTCGCCTCCTCGCCGTCGGCAAGCGCGACTTCCTTGATGAAGATGCGCTGGGTGCTGAGGAGGTTGGATTCGATCATCGTCGCGGGGCCCGTCGCTTCGAGCGCTCCCCAGCCGTAGGTGTAATCCGGGCCGGTATTCCCGAGGTCGTTCGCGGTGTGGATGAGCAGCGCCTTGTAGGCGGAGGCGCTCATCGGGTGATCCGCGCCCCAGGTTTCCTCCTGCATCTGTGCAAGCAGGTTGAGCGTGCCGGTCACTTGCGGGGCGGAGAAGCTGGTCCCTGCCCAGGTGCTGAGATAGCTCGTGTTCGAGGCGCTGGTCGGAGCGTAAACATCGGTGCCGACCGCCACGAGGTCCGGCTTGATCCGGCCGTCATCCGTCGGGCCGCTGGAGCTGAAGCTCGCGAGTTCGCCCGTGCCATAGTCCGTGGCACCCACCGTCAGGATATTCTTGGCCGTCCCGTAGCCGTCGGGAATGCTGTCGAAGCCGTCGGCTCCTCCGTCGTCCTCGGGCGTACCCGTCTGCGAGATCCCGACAGCCGATGCCGCGACCTGGAAGATCGGGGACGAAAGCGAGTAGCTGCCCCCCGCCGCCGGCCAGAAGGTGGTTCCGTTGTAGAATCCCTGGACCGCGGCCATCCCCGCAGAGGGGGACCGGAAGGCGAAGTAATAGTTGCTCCCTTGGGACACTCCGCTCTTAAGAATCGCCACCAGCGATCCCGAGACCGGGCCTTGACCCATATCGTTGCCGGAGGACCAAACGGGCAGCGTGTAGTAGCGGTTCCGGCCCACATCGTCCGTATCCGCCGACAACTGGGTGTAGCGGCCGAACAAAGCCGACTCCGCGGATGAAACCCGCAAGTCCCCGAACCATGCCCTGGCCGACCAGGTGGCACCCGAAAAGACAACGGAGTCCCATCCGGCCAGTAAACCGTAGCTGTGGTTATGCGTTCTCATCTCGTCCAGAGCCAGGGAGTTCATCGCCGTGAATTCAGAGGTGAGGTCCCTGGCATCCACAGGAGCCGCATAGGATGCTCCGATCGAGTCCCCGACCACGCCTTCAGCCGCGACCACGCCCACCACCGCGGAAGCGTGATCCGATACGCCGGCAGTGCCGGTATAGGAGACCTTCGATGAACTCGTATCCGGATCAATGAACTCCTGGTGGCTGGTACGCGGGGCACCGAGCTCCCATACGCCCGCCAGCCGGTTCTCGCCGTCGAGATTGTAACCCAGGGAGCCGCCCGGCCACAGCTCGGTGGTAGCGGATTCCTGCGATTGCTGGAGCGAGTTCTCCTTCACATAGAGCGGGATTCCATTGGCGGAACCGATCGCCTTGCGGATGTTGCCCTCTTCGTTCTCGTAGTCGTCCATCAGGCTGCCCGCCTTCGCGGCGGCCTTGCCTTCTTCGAGCCGCTTTTGCTCGGCGGCCTGAATCCCGGCGAGCTTGCCCCGGGTTTCCGCTTCATGCCGCGCGGCCGTTTCCCGGGGGACAAACCCCCGGGCTGCCTTCGGATTGCCCGGCCGGGCGTTCCGGCCCTGCTTCAAAGCCTGCTCCAGCGCCCCGGCATCGATCGGGACCGGTTCCGTGGCTTGCACCTTGCGCTGCGCGAAGGCGGGCGAGGCGAACAGGATGGAAGCTCCTGCGGCAAGAAGCATCCTCAACAAGGATCGTTTGACTTTCATGGATCTTGGATTCGGTGTTTTCGCTTATCTAGCGGTCCCGTTCTTCACAACTTTCATCACATCACAAGACATGATTTAATCATGCATCCAGATTTCACGTAACGGCGACATCCCAAGGCATGCCGATGTCCGGTTTTGGCTACAAAAGGCCGCTTTTACCGCCCTGTTGTCGGGTTTTGCCCCGTCTGCCTACTTACCGGATTTCGGCATCGCCTGAAAAATCCGATCCTCCACGGCGAGAACCCGGGCCTGCTTCGCCGGACCATCCCGCACGGAGCCCGATGGCCTCGGGATAAATCAAAAAATCACACCGACACATGTAATCAAAGCGTCATTTACCCGCGTTTCGTGACTCTTCCGACCGGACCGGCTGAACAAAAAAGAGATCCAGGCATGACACATCCCCGCATTCCGCTTTCTCGAATGCGGGGCAAAGACCGGTTTCCCGGGCCCTGCCCGGCCCAAGAAGTCCGGTCCGGATCCTTTCCTCGGAAGCCGGGATCCGGCTACCCGCCGGATCTCCCCCTTACTCCCCGCCCTTCGTCAGGCGTTTCCGCGCTTCGGCCAGCACGCCGCGCTGGGATTCGCCGACTTCCGGGAAATGCAGGTTCAGCGAGTCCATCGCCTCGACGATCGCGGCACCCACCACGATGCGCGTGTACCACTTGTGGTCCGCCGGCACCACGAACCAGGGCGCTTCCTCCGTGGCGGTGGCACGGATGGTCTTTTCGTAGGCTTCCTGGTAATCCTTCCAGTGCTCGCGCTCGTCCACGTCGCCGATGTTGAATTTCCAGTTCTTCTCCGGTTCGTCGAGGCGGGCGAGCAGGCGCTTGCGTTGCTCCCCTTTCGAGAGATGGAGGAAGAACTTCCGCACGATGGTACCGTTCCGCGCGAGGTGTTTCTCGAAGTTCCGGATATCGTCGAAACGTTCCTTCCAGATATCCTTCGTCACCAGTTCCCGGGGGAGCTTCTGGCTGGCCAGCACCTTTTCGTGCACGCGGGCCACCAGCGTTTCCTCATAGTAGGAGCGGTTGAAGATGCCGATACGGCCGCGCTCCGGCAGGGCGATCATGCAGCGCCACAGCCAGGTATGGTCGAGGTCCCGCGGCCCCGGCACGCCGAAGGAGGTGACCTGGCAGCCCTGCGGGTTCACCCCGGACATCACGTGCTTGATCGCGCCGTCCTTCCCCGCGGCATCCATGGCCTGGAAGATGAGGAGCAGCGACCAGCGGTCCTGGGCATAAAGCCGTTCCTGCATCGCGGAAAGCGCGAGCCGCCCTTGCACCAGAGCTTCCTCCGCCTTCGGCTTGTCATCCGGCCCGAGATCCCCGGTGTCGTCCGGGTCGAAATCCTTCAGGCGGAAGTCCTTGCCATCCGCGACACGGTAGCGGGCGGAGAGCTCGCGGCACCGGCGGATGAGTTTGCGGGTTTCTTCGTCCATGTCCGGGCGGGGTTGGCAGGGGCCGGGCGGCGGCAGCGCCTTTCCGGGCCAAGCTCCCACATCTGGCAGATATCTCCCCGCCGTGCAAGCCCGCTCATTTCCCGCCGCGCACGATCACCCGGAAAGGGCGGCCGTTCGGCACGATGGGTGCCTCGATGAGCTGGAAGGACTTCACCCCCCCGCTGTTCGGGATCGTGAAGACGATGGTATTGGAGAGGATTCCCTGCACCGAGCCCGCGAAGGGCGAGGCGAAAACCATCGGCCCCTCCCCCGCGGCGGACATCTCCGGCGGGGCGGCGGCATTCCCGGGCGCGTATGCAGCCTGCGCGGTGGATAGCTTCATCCGGTTCTCCACCCCGTTGGCATCCTGCCATACCACGAGCTGCTCCATCCCTTCCGCCGGGGGCGGCACCTGGTCGATCACCACCTCCGCCTTGTTCGTCACGGGGTCCTCGATGACGAAACCCTCCGGCTGCGTCCGCACTTCTGCGGCGGCCAGGGCCGGCTCCTCCTCCCCCGGGGATTTGAAGGCGTCCAGATTGTCCGCATCCGTGGCCTTGCGGCCGATGAAACCGCGGCCCTCCTCGTCCTTGGACCAGACGAGTTGCTTGCCGGGGTCGAAGTAAGAACCGTCCTCCGATTTCTGGAGGCCGAGTTCCTGCCAGTAGGCCTCGGGGAAATTGCGGTGGCGGATCAAGGAGCCGTCCTCTGGAACGGTGACTCCCTCCGGCAGCCAGCCGCGCTCGATCACCAGTGCGGCGGGGTCGTTCGGCGCGCCGCTTTCCGCTTCCAGCGCGGAGCGCAGGGCGCCGGTCAGGACGGCCCATACCCGTGCGCGCGCTTCCTCCGGGGTGCGCTCCAGGCTGCCCGGGGAGCTCAGGGACATCACCCGGGGAGCGGTCAGCGTGCCGTCGTCGCTCAGGCGGGCCAGGCTGCCGCGAAGTTTCAGCAATTCGCCCCGCAGCCGCCGGTCCTCCTTGTCCGGCCGGGCCGCTTCGGCCCTTTCGCGCGGGGTCGGCCGGGGTCCTTCCGCGACCGGAGAGGCCGCGCCTTCTGCCTTGCCGCCCGCGATCACCGGCCCGGAGGCAGCCGCATCTTCCGTGCGCGGCCACAGGGCGATCGCCACCGCGGCGGCGGCAGCCCAGCCGCTGGCGGCCAGCCAGGGCACGTAATGGCGCGAGCGCGCCGCCGCGGGCGGCTGCGCGTCGATCCTACCCATCACGGAGTGCAGCACGTCCGGCGGCGCGGCGCGTAGCGGGGAAACGGCCAGCCACAGGTCCGCCGCGGCTTCCCGGGTCAGGCGGGCTTCCTCGATCAATTCCGGATCGCGCAGCAGCCGCGGATCGCTGCGCGCTTCGTCGCCGGGCGGCAGGATGTCCAGCGCCCGCGCCACGGCGTCCTCGCGGTCATTCCGGCTCACCGGCGCCTCCTTTCTTCAAAAGCTGGCGCAGCTTTTCCATCGCGCGGTGCACGCGCACCTTTGCCGTGCCGAGCGGCACGCCCCACCGCAGGGCATGGTCTTGCAGCGTCCCGGGGTCGAAGAGCGCCACGCGCACCGTCTCCGCTTCCGTCTCGTCCAGCATGCCCAGCGCGGTGCGGACGCGGGAAACCGTGTCCCGGAAGAAAAGATCCTCCACCCCGCTGCGGTCCGGCACTTCGAGCACCGGCATCTTCGCCCAGTCCTCCCATACCGGTGCCCGGCGCCGCTTCTTCCGCAGCACGTCCAGGCACAAGCCGCGCAAGAGCATCGCGCACCAGGTGAAGCCGCGGCTTTTCTCCGCATCGAACTCGCCGGCTCGTTTCCATATCCGTAAAAAACAATCCTGGAGCGCTTCCTTGGCCGCGCCCTCTTCCCCCACCCAGTGGAGGGCCATGCTGAAGAGGCGGTCGCCCCACATGCGGTAAAGTTCCTCCAGCGCCTCGGCGTCCCGGCGGGCGATCCTGCCGAGCAGCCACGATCCGTCCCAGGCATCCGCCCGGCCGTCCGCGTCGATTTCCCGCGCTCTGTCGCCCATGGGTCCGCCCCGTTTTCTCATGGGCCGGAGCGTTTGGCAAAACAAGCTTTCCAGCGGCCGCGCCTCCTGCTGCCCGGAAACGACCTTCCTCCCTTCCCCGCGCCGCGGATCAGGCGGCGGCCGTCGCTCTCCCTGCGAACGGCCGCCGCCCCTGTCCCATGATCGACACTGAACAATCCGGCGTTTTCCCGATCTTCCCCGGCCGCGGGGCCGGACGACACGGCGGGGTCTCCTCCCGGCACCTTCAAGCTCTCCCCAGCTTCCGGTGCCGCCCCGTCCGCGTCGCCCGGCCAAGCCGGTTTCGACGGGAAAATCTCCGATCCGGTGGGGCGTCCGGGGACGGCGGGAACCCATATAACCTGCCGTCCCCGCGAAAACGCGAGGACCGTGGTCCGCAGCCTGGCCGCGAACCCCGGTCCCCTTGTTTCCGTAAGCAACACCACAACCATGATCGTTACCGGGTGATCCGGCGGCAGCGGCAGGCGGGTTTCACTTTTCGGGAAAAAAATTCACCGCGGCTTTCATCCTGTCAGCCGGACCGAGGGAATTTGACGGGATGACACGCCGCGGGGTAACATCTCCCCGCGATCCGCGTAGATCCAAACCCGTTTGCCAAATGAAACCCGATCTCCTTAGAATTCTCGCCGCCCCGCTGTTATCCTTCCTCCTTCCCTGTGCCTTCGCAGGCGGCCAGTGGACGCCGGAAGAAGCGCGGAAATGGGGCGAAACGCAGCCCTGGCGGGTCGGCTCGAATTTCAGCCCCAGCACCGCCATCAACCAGCTCGAGATGTGGCAGGCGGAGACCTTCGACCCGGAAACGATCGACCGCGAGCTGGGCTACGCCGCGGGCTGCGGCATGAATACCGCGCGGGTCTTCCTGCACAATCTCCTCTGGGAGCAGGATTCCGAAGGTCTCCTCAAGCGCATGGACGAATTCCTCGCCATCGCGGACAAGCACAAGATCGGGGTGATGTTCGTGCTCTTCGACGACGTCTGGGATCCGCACCCGCACCTCGGCGTGCAGCGCCCGCCGCGCCCGCACGTGCACAATTCCGGCTGGGTGCAGTCTCCCGGCCGGGAGGTGCTGCTCGATGAAGCGAAGCGCAACGCCCTGGAGCCTTACGTGAAGGGCGTGCTCGCCCGCTTCAAGGACGACAAGCGGGTGATCGTCTGGGACCTCTACAACGAGCCGGGCAATCCCAACAAAAGCGCCTACGGCCGCTGGGAGATCGAGGACAAGCCGAAGTATTCCCTCGAACTGGTGAAGAAATCCTTCGAGTGGGCCTGGGAGGTCCGCCCCTCCCAGCCGCTGACCATCGGCGTCTGGACCAACGATTGGAGCACCAAGGAAAAGCGGGACGCGCTGAACGCCTACCAGCTCGACCACTCCGATATCATCAGCTTCCACGTTTACGGCGACCTGGAAAAGACCAAGGCCTTCACCGAACCGCTTTTCGAATACGGCCGGCCGGTGATGTGCACGGAATTCCTGGCCCGCACCGCGGGCAGCCGCCTCCAGGACATCCTGCCCTATTTCCATGAGAAGAAGGTGGGGGCCTACCAATGGGGCCTGGTGGCCGGAAAGACGCAGACCCAGTACCCGTGGGAAACCTGGAGCCGTGCCTTCGACAAGGAGCCGGAGGTCTGGTTCCACGAGCTTTTCCACAAGGACGGCAAGCCCTTCGACCCGGAGGAAACCGCCCTCTACAAGAAACTGACCGCCGCCCCCTGAACGGAATCCAGCTCCTTTTATGACGATGAAAACGACCCCGCTTCTCGCCCTGCTGCTCTCGCTTCCCGCGGCCCATGCCGAATGGAAGCCGGTGGAGGGCAAGATCATGACCAAATGGGCCAAGGAACTCACGCCCGCGAACGCCTGGGACGAGTATCCCCGCCCCCAGCTCCAGCGCGAGAACTGGACCAGCCTCAACGGCCTGTGGAGCTACGGCTTCGCCCCGAAGGATGCGGAGAAACCCGGCGAATGGGCCGGTGAGATCCTGGTTCCCTTCGCGCCGGAATCCGCCCTTTCCGGCGTGGGCAAGCTGCTCCAGCCGGACCAGAGCCTGTGGTACAAGCGCTCGATTTCCGCGAAGAAGAACGAGGGCAAGCGCGTGATCCTCCACTTCGAGGCGGTGGACTACGAGACGACGGTGTGGCTGAACGGCAAGGAGCTCGGCAAGCACGTCGGCGCGCACACGCCCTTCTCCTTCGACATCACCTCCGCGCTGAAGGACGGCGAAAACGAACTGCTGGTGCGCGTGCACGACGCCACCGGCGGCTACCAGCTCGTCGGCAAGCAGAAGCTCGATCCCGGCGGCATCTGGTACACCCGCGTCTCCGGCATCT
>CBFGVD010000136.1:0-8104 GCA_965651965.1 uncultured Verrucomicrobiaceae bacterium
CCTCACCACCGGCGGCACCATCGACAAGGTGTACTTCGACGCCTCCTCCGAATACGAGATCGGCGAGCCGACCGTGCCGCACGTCTTCCGGGAGGCCGGGGTGGCGCTTTCCTGGCGGCTCGAGCCGCTGCTGCGGAAGGACAGCCTGGAAATGACCGCGGAGGACCGCGCCGCGATCCGGGCGGCCTGCGAGGAAGCCGCGGAAACCCGCATCCTCATCACCCACGGCACGGATACCATGAGCGTGACCGCGGAGGCCCTGACGGGGATTCCGGGAAAGACCATCGTGCTCACCGGGGCCCTCGCTCCCGCGCGTTTCCGCGTGACGGATGCCGTTTTCAATCTCGGCCTCGCCCTCGGCGCGGTCCAATCGCTGCCCGCCGGGGTGTATCTCGCGATGAACGGCACTATCTTCGAGGCCGGGAAGGTGCGGAAGAACCGCGAGGCCGGGAAATTCGAGGAATTGTGACGGATTTGTCGCTCCCGCTCACGGGAATGTGAGCGGGTCTTGCCTTGCGGAGCCGCCGCCGAACACCCAATTTCGGGAAATCCGCAAAAAGTTGTCCCGATGGGGCGGCTTTGTTCGTCGTCTTGGTAACACCGCACAACCATGAGCACGCAGACCGCCGAACCCGAACAAGCCTCCGGCCCCGAGCACGCCGTCGTTCCGCGCGCGGAATGGCTGGAGGCCCGCAAGCAACTGCTCGCGGAGGAAAAGGCATTCACCCGCCACCGCGATACCTTGAGCGCCAAGCGGCGGGCCCTTCCCTGGGTGAAGGTGGAAGAGAACTACGTCTTCGAGGGGCCGGAAGGTAAAGTCTCCCTGGCGGATCTTTTCCAGGGCCGCAGCCAGCTCATCGTGCATCACCTGATGTACAGCCCGGGCGACAAGGAAGCCTGCCACGGCTGCTCCTTCCAGGCGGACCACATCGGCGGGCCGCTGATGCATCTGAAGCACAAGGACGTGATGATCGTGGCCGTCTCGCGCGCGCCATGGGCGGACATCGCGCCCTTCAAGCAGCGCATGGGCTGGCAGTTCGATTGGGTCTCCTCCCGCGGCAGCACCTTCAACCGGGATTACGGCGTGACCTTCACGCCGGAGGAAGTCGCCACCGGCAAGACCGCCTACAACTACGGCACCTCGCCCTATCCCTTCGAGGAACTGCCCGGCGTGAGCGTCTTCATCAAGGACGCCGCCGGCACGGTTTACCACACCTACTCCACCTACTCGCGCGGCCTGGACGAACTGCTGGACGCGAACCACTACCTCGACCTCACCCCGCTGGGCCGCGGCGAGGAAGATCCCGCGGTATGGCCAAAGTATCACGACCGCTACGAGGAGCCTGCCGCCGCCTCCTGCTGCAAGGGCCCCGCCTGAAACCCCTTTCCTCCGAACCTGGAAACCGACACTCCCCGCAACCAACGCCTACCCCGAGATACCATGTCACAATACGTAGATGGATTCGTTTTGCCCGTGCCGAAAGACAAGCTGGATGAATACCGAGCGATGGCCGAAAAAGCCTCCAAGATCTGGCTCGAATACGGAGCCCTGGAATACCGCGAATGTGCCGGCGACGACCTGCAGATCCCGGACATGGTTCCCTTCACGAAGATGGCCGATGCCGTCGAAGGCGACACCGTGGTCTTCGCTTACATCGTCTATGAATCGAAGGAAAAGCGCGACGAGGTGAATGCCAAGGTGATGGCCGACCCGCGCCTGAATGAAATGTGCGGTCCGGAGGGCATGCCTTTCGATTGCAAGAAGATGGGCTACGGCGGCTTCACCACCATCGTCCACGCCAAGGCGTGATCCACCCGGGAAGCGGCGGCCGGAAAAAACGGGAAAAAGATGTCCCGGAATTTGGCCGCCGTTCGTCGTTCTTGTGATCCACGACTGAAAACCAACACCACACACATGGAAATGAACGCGATTCTTACCACCACCAAGATCGAGCCCTACCTGCAATTCGGCGGCCGCTGCGAGGAAGCCATGGTCTTCTACTGCAAGGCACTGGGTGCCGAGCCGCTGATGACGATGCGCTTCAAGGACGCTCCGGATGAGCCTTGCGAAGGCGCTCCGCAGATGGACCCGAACCAAATCATGCACGCCGCGGTGAAGGTGGGCGACACGGTGCTGATGGGCACCGATTTCGGCTGCCTGGAGGGTGGTGCCGGCGCAGGCTTCTCCGGCTTCTCGCTCTCGCTCAATGCGCCGGACGAGGCCCGGGCGAAGCAATACTTCGACGCCCTGGCGGAAGGCGGCACGGTCCACGCGCCCCTGGGCAAAACCTTCTTCTCGCCCTGCTTCGGCCTCGTGCAGGACAAGTTCGGCGTGAGCTGGATGGTCATCGTACCCGCCGAACAATAAGGCAGTCCTCTTCCTTCCCGGTTCATGTTCAAGAAAATCCTCATCGGTCTGGCGGCGGTGCTCGTGATCCTCGCCATCGTGATCTCGCTCCAGCCATCGGATTTCCGCGTCAGCCGCTCGGCCGCGGTTTCCGCGCCGCCGGAGGTCGTCTTCGCCCGCGTGAATGACCTGCGCGCCTGGGAGGCGTGGTCGCCGTGGGCGAAGATGGACCCGTCCATGAAGCAGAGCTACGAGGGCCCGGCCACGGGCCCCGGCGCGATCTCCCGCTGGTCGGGAAACAACGAGGTCGGGGAAGGCAGCATGACCGTCGTCGAGAGCAAACCGGCCGAACTTGTCCGGCTCCGGCTGGAATTCGTCAAGCCGATGCCCGGCGTCAGCGACGTGGAGTTCACCTTCAAGCCGCAGGGCAAACAGACCCTCGTCACCTGGACCATGGCCGGGAAGAACAACTTCATGGGCAAGGCCTTCGGGCTCTTTATGAATATGGACCGGATGATCGGCACGCAGTTCGAGCAAGGCCTGGCCGCGCTCGCCTCCGTGTCCGAATCCGCCGCAAAAACCGAACCCTGATTACCGCACCGATCATGTCGCTCAAACAGCACTATCCCGTGGGTTCCGAAATGAACCCGGAACGCGATCCGAAACAATTCATGCTCCTCTTCCGCCACGGCCCCTGGGATGCCGGGCTGGGTGAGGACGAGATCGAGAAGATCATGGAACAGGTGAGAGCGTGGTTCGACGGCCTTTCCGCCGCGGGAAAGATCGCCGCCGGCAGCCCGCTCGAAGAAGGCGGCAAGACCGTGCAGGTCCGGAACGGGCAGGCCGGGGTGACGGACGGGCCCTTCGTGGAATCGAAGGAAGCCATCGCCGGATACATCCTCCTGCGCGTGGATACCATGGAGGAGGCGGTAGCCATCGCGCGAACTTCGCCGATGCTGGGTTACGACCCCTCCGCCAGTACCGAAGTCCGGGAAGTCGCCGCCGAATGTCCGGTGTACGCGCGGCTTCGTGAAAACGCGGCGGCCGTCGCTTGATATCCCCCGGCCTCAGCGCCGGATCCTCGAGACCGGGGCCTTGCCGTCCGTCATCCTGACCCGGCGGATCAGGCCCTTGTCGTCGTAGGAGATCTTTTCCACCGCGATCTTCCGCCCGCCCCGGTACGGGGGATCTTTCCGGGAGGTCTCCCAGCGGTGGTACACGATGAACCACTCCCCGGTGGAGGGATTCTCCACGAAGGAATGGTGGCCGGGGCCCTGGTGCTTGCGATCGCTTTCCAGGATACAGCCGCGGTAGCGCCAGGGGCCGGCAGGAGAAGGAGCGGTGCAATAGTGGACGGAGTAGGAGGAGTCGTTCCACCGGCCGTGGCTGTAGGAGAGGTAGTAGATCTTGTCCCGGAGGTGCATGAAGGGTCCTTCGGTGAATTTTTCCGGCTGCCGGACTTCGACCTCCCGCTTGAAATTGACCATGTCCTCCGCCAGCTCGAAGACCCGCAGCTTGGCCCCGGCGCTGCCTCCCGCGTAGAACCAGGCTTTCCCGTCCGCCGGATCGATGAAAACCATCGGGTCGATCGCCTCGAATCCGTTGCCGCCGGTCAGCAGCGGCTTGCCGGAATCCTTGAAGGGGCCGGAGGGCCTTTTCCCCACGGCTACCCCGATGCGGCTGGGGGTGGGATTCTGCGGCCCGACCGAGTAGTAAAAGTAGAACTTGCCGTCCTTTTCCGCCATGGCGGGAGCCCATGCGGTGTGCTTGGGCGCGCCGTCCTCCTTGATCCACGACACCTTATCGAGCTCCAGGATGGGGCCCTCCCGCTTCCAGGTCCGCAGGTCGGTGGAGCGGTAGGCGGCAAAGAGAGGCCTCCTGCTGCCGGATTCGGTCGGGTAGAGCCAGTAGGCGCGACCGCTCGCGATCACGTGCGGATCGGCACCGTCCATCACGGGATTGGCCGCCAGGGGAGCGCAGGAGAGGAGGATCGCCGGGAAGACGCGCAGGTTCATGGGCGCATCCTACGGAAAAGAGGGATGCCAGTCTTGCGAATTCAACCGCCGGTGATCTGTCAAACGGTCATCGGGACCGGTCCGTGCGGGTCGCGGAGCCGGTGCAGCCGTGCCAGGCCGCCGCGGACTTCCCGCAGGAGTTCGCCCAATTCGAGGCGGATTTCCTCGCCGGTGGCGGGATCGTTCCACAGGCGCAGGAGCACCCGCTCGAGACGGCGGTCGCTGCGTTCGCACTCGCGGGGAAGCCCGTCGCGGAAGGTGGGGAAGCGCCGGTTCACCAGACACATCCAGATCTGCTGGAAGCCGGCTTCCCGGCTGAAGCCGAAATCCGGGATGCCGCCGGATTTGCGAAGCAGTTCCGCGACCTTGTCCGCCTGCCTGTTCCGCTCCTCGGCCAGTTCGTGGCACAAGCGCGAAAGCATCCCGGATTCGGAGATGCTCGCCGCTTGCCGGTAGGAGCATACGGAATCGAGCGTGCGGGTCAGGGCGGTCTGGAGGGATACGGAGGAAGCCTGTGCCGGAAGCCTGAGCTCGTTCATCCCGCCATGTTCGCACGCGGCGTGCCGGGAGTCATGGGGCGGCTGGATTTACCGCGGGTCCATGAATTTCCGGATGTTCCACGGCGGCCCTTTTGTTAGGCAGGGATGACAAAACCGAAGCATTGTGCAATTCAGGCCGCGCAGCCGTCGCGCTTTGCAATCAAGGAAGCTTGGCGGCCAGGTCTTCCGCGGCGCGCACCCATGCCTCGGCAAAGGTGGGATGGTAGTGGGGCAGGGCGGCGTATTCCGCCGCGGTGAGGCCCAGCGAGATGGCGGCCTGCAGGAGGTGGCCCGTTTCCGCCGCCAGCGGCCCGCAGCCGCAGGCTCCGACCAGTTTGCCGGTCTCCGCGTCGGCGAGCACCTTCACGAAGCCGCGCCGGCACCCGGCGATCATGCCCTTCCCTTGATCCGCGTAGTCCTGTCTTCCGGAAAGCACGGGGATGCCGTCTGCGGCGGCCTCCCGCTCGGTGAATCCGATTTCCACGCACTGCGGCTCCGTGAACCAAGCCAGCATGGCCGAGCGGCGGTCCCACTCCGCCGCGGTATCCCGCACCCCGTCTCCGACCAATCGCGCGGCGTTCCGGGCGGCCGTCTCCCCCTGGATCACCGCCAGATGCACCACGGGCAGGGGGCTGGCGCAGTCCCCGGCGGCGAAAATGTGGGATTGCGAGGTGGCGCATCGTTCGTCGATGATGATGCTGCCTTTTTCCACCGCCACTCCGGCCGCTTCCAGGCCCAGGGAAGCGGTCTCGGGCCTGCGGCCCGTGGCCACCAGCAGGGCGTCCGCTTCCAGGGCCTCGCCGGATCCTTCCGGGTGCAGCAGGAATTTTTCCTCCCGGTATTCGACCTTCTTCAGGGTGGTGTGCTTCAGGAAGCGGATTCCGCGGTCCTTGCTCTCCGCCTCGATCACGGTGCCGACTTCGGGATCCGTGCGGCCCAGGATGGAGCCGCCGCGGGCGATCACCGTCACGCGGCTGCCCAGACCCTCGAAAAGGTGGGCGCACTCCATGCCCACCGCCCCCGCGCCCACCACCGCCAGATGCCGCGGCAGGAAGGTAAGCCTCACCACTTCATCGCTGGTCCAGTACGGCGTGTCCTTCAGCCCGGCGATCTCCGGCACCGCCGGGCTGGAGCCGGTAGCGATGACGAATGCCTTTGCCGCGAAACGGCGGCGGGTGCCGTCCGTAGCCGTGAAATCCAACTCGTGCGGTCCGGCGAATTCCGCCCTGCCGCGGAGCAATTCGTAGCGTCCGGAGTTCATCCGGGCTTCCCGGTAGCTGCGGAATTCTTCGACCAGATCCTCCGTCCGCTTGCGCAATGCGGCGATATCGACCCGCGGTTTCCCGGCCTGGATGCAGAAATCCCCGGCCCTGCGGATCTCCCGCATGCGGTTGGCGGTCTCGATCAGGGTCTTGGAAGGCATGCAGCCGCGCAGGATGCAGAGGCCCCCGAGCGTGGAGGCGGATTCGATCAGGGCGGTTTTCAGGCCGAGTTCCGCGGCGGTTTCCGCGGCGGCATGGCCGGCGCTGCCGCCCCCGATCACGATCAGGTCATGCGATGTGGCTGCTTTCATGGCGGGTTACCGGGTCCGCGGCGGCCCAGCCGCCGGCACCCCGGGAGAAGGTGAAGATACCGTCCTGCCGGAAGCCTTCTTCCCCGTAAGCATGGCGCTCGATCTCCACGGTGTCTTCCCCGGCGCGGATGAAATGGAAGCCCTGGGGTTCGCCCTGGAGGCGGGTGGAGCAGACCGTCCCGGCCTGGGAGACGATGGAGCGCCACTCCTCCGCGCCGCAGGCGGCGAGGTGGGAGCGGTGGAAGTGCCCGCAAAGCACCATGTCCACGCAGTGCTTCGCGAGCAGCGCCAGCAGATCGTCCAGCGGCTGCACGACCGCCCTGCGGTGGTCCTCCGGCGCGATCAGCGGGTGGTGGAGGACGACGATGCGGAAACTGCCGGGTGCGCCTGCCAGCCGCTGGTCGAGCCTCTGCAGGTCCGCGCGGTTCAAGAGCCCCGCGGACCAGTCGGCATGAAGCCCGAAGGCTTTCGAGCTGTTGAGGGAGACCACGTGCAGGCCCGGGGCGGTGTGGACGGGTTCCAGATTTTCCCCGAAGGTCCGGCGGTAGCGCTTGAAGGGCGCGAAAAAGCGGTGGAAAGGCTGGTTCAGGCCGGGGATGTCGTGATTGCCGGGAATCACCAGCCGCGGCCGGGGCAGCCGCTCGACGAAGGATTTCGCGGCGGCCAGCTCCGCCCGCCGCGCCCGCATGGTGAGATCCCCGCTGAGGATGGCGAGGTCCGGAGCCAGTTCCGCGGCCCGTGCCTGGAAACGGGCGGCGATTCCGCGATCTGCGGCCCCGAAATGGGGATCGGAGAGGTGGAGAATGCGGGTCATCCGCCGGCCTCCTCTCCTTCCAGGGTTTCCCGGGTCGTCAGCACTTTCAGCCGCGCCGGCTTGATTTCCAGGCGGATGGGGAAGCGCATGCGGAGGATCTCGCCGTCCAGCATCACCTCGGCTTCCTTGCGCCGGCCGCCGTGCAACTCCAGGCGGGAAGCTTCCACCAGGATCAACTCCGGATTTTTTTCCTGCCTGCCGAAGACGTAGTCCAGCATGCCCCGCAGCGCGGCGGCGGCATTCCGCTGGGTGCCGATGTACGCGGTGAAGGTGCCGGAGCGGAAGCCGGTGCGCGCCGGGACGATGCCTGCGGAAGCCTTGTAGCGGCCGGGCACGAAGGCGGAGAATTTCGTGCGCGCGCAGCCGCGGGCGTCACCCTCCCAAGAAAGGCGGATCGGGCGGGCGCGCGAAAAAAAGCGCGGCAGGCCCGCGAGCAGCCGCAGGGTCTTCTTCCACCACAGGCCGCCATGGTCGCGGCGCTCGAAAGCATTCGCGAATTCGGGATAGAAACCGAGGATCAGGGTGCAGAGGCAGGAATGGCCGTTGATTTCCAGGATATCGACGGGCAGGGCTTCCGCCGTGGCCAGGAAGCGGGCGGCCTCCTCCATCTCCAGCGGCACGCCCATGTCCCGCGCGGCCAGATTGAAAGTGCCCATCGGCAGGATCCCCAGCGCCACGGAGGACCCGCTCAAGTAGCGTGCGGCGGTGGAGACGGTGCCGTCCCCGCCCGCCACGATCACGGCGTCCGGCCCGGCGGCCACCGCCTCTTTCAAGCTGCGCTCGATCCTGCCCGGTTCCACCGGGGTGGAATGAATC
>CBFGVD010000137.1:0-8024 GCA_965651965.1 uncultured Verrucomicrobiaceae bacterium
TTGCCTCCCACGAGAGCAGATCCAGCGAACCCTGGATCTCGTAGCGCACGCCATTCCGGATCTCCTGGCGGAAAGGCGGCGGATCGCCAAGCGGCAGGATCCGCAGCGTGTGCTCCGGGGCCTGCTCCTGGGCAAGAAGCACTCCGGAAAGGACGGCGAGGATGGACAAACAGAGCTTCATGGCGGCTCCGCCTAGGGGAAATCCAGGCGCGTTTCATGAACGTCACCGTGACAATCTCGCCCCATTTCCCGCGCGGCATTCCACGTTCCGTTGCCCGTGTGTCGCCCCCGTGACATTGCGCAGTCGTGAATGTCCCTTTCGTGTCTCATCTGTAACCCTTGTTTAATGGCAACGCAGCGGACCACCCCCGACGGTCCGCGCCGCATGAAAAATTCAAGCGCGTGTCTTGCCACGCTCATCACGCTCGCAAGCCCCGGCCTGCTCCTCGCCTTGGAGCACGCCAGCATGGAGGTGGTGCAGCTCAACACCACCAACAACAACCAGACCCACATCGAGCCCGCCACCGAGGTGACAATCCTGCCCGGCGCCACGCCGGGCGTGAGGGTCCGCGGCAACAACCGGGGCGACGTGGACATGGCCTTCACCGCCAACTACCCCGAGGACCCGGACAAGGGCGTGATGATCACCTCCGTGATGAACAACGGCCGCAACAACGTCGTCGGCGGCGGTCCGGACGGCATCACCTACGCGACCAGCCACGCGGAGATTTCCGGCGGCTTCTACCTGCCTACCCAGTCCGCCTCCGGCGGCGCGGAGAGCCCCGGCGAATTCAATATCGATGTCGCCGTGGCCTGGTTCCCCTACTCGGAAGGCTGGCTCGGAGGGCACGCGAAGAATTCCTCCAACGGCGGTGTCCTCAATACCCTCTACAGCCACCCCCTCGTCCGCCTCGGCGAGGGCATGGAGTTCGTCGATCACCGTGCCACCGATCCGGGGATCGCCACCGTGGACCTGCGCGGTCTGGAATCCCACGGAGTCCCCGCCACCTCCGCCAACGGCGTGATCCTCACCATCGGCGGCAAGAACGAGGGCAACTACGCGATGTCCCGCGACAATGCCGACGGGACCTTCTCCCTTACCGTGAAGGATAACGCCAGCGACGGCGCCTCCAGCGAACAGGACGGCGTCGCCTTCGTGTATGTCCCGACGGTCGCCGCGGGCAACGGTTACGTGAAGGCCGTGGGCCGCATCCAGAGCGATGCGAGCGCGGAAATCTCCGGCGGAGATTTCACCGTCACCAAGCAAGGCACCGGCCGCTGGCTGCTCGAAATCGACGGCCAGACGGATACGAGCGGCACGCTCATCATCTCCGCGGAGGGCGGCCGCGGCCTGCCCGCGCTGGACCCCGCGCCGAACACGCTGGACAACATCGTCAGCTACGAGTGGAGCGCCGCGGACGGCGGCTGGGTCATCGAAAGCCGGGATCTCCCGGGCGTGGGCCTGGAAGACGGTGCCACGCCGGATGAGGACATGTTCAGCTTCGTTTTCCTCTCCGACGAACCGGTGGTCGAGCTGACCAGCCTGCCTTTCGAGGTGGGCGTGTCCGCCACGCTCCCTCAGGTCATCTCCGCCGCTGCCACCGGCCAGACCCCCGGCAACGTGCAGCAGATGGAGTTCTTCGTGGACGGCCAGTCCATCGGCACGGATAGCAGCGTCCCTTACCAGGTCACCCACACCTTCGCGACCCCCGGCTACTACCAGGTGGAAGCGCGCGCCACCCTGGAGGGCGGCACGGTCGTCCGCAGCGTGCTGCGCGAGGTGCGGGCGGAAGCCTTCACCCCCGTGCCCGTGATGCCCGGCTACTCCGCCGC
The DNA here is from genome assembly GCA_965651965.1 of uncultured Verrucomicrobiaceae bacterium. Classification (GTDB taxonomy): domain Bacteria; phylum Verrucomicrobiota; class Verrucomicrobiia; order Verrucomicrobiales; family Akkermansiaceae; genus Haloferula. Next base: position 1,834 of record CBFGVD010000137.1, read on the forward strand.
GATCCTGGACGGCGGGGATGCCGAGGTGACGGTCGATAGCCCCGCTTCCTCCAGTCCCGCCTGGGCCTACGCGCCGAATACCCCGGCACCGGATGCCTTCACCGCGCCCGGCACCGTCTCCGGCGAGCCGGCCATCTCCGTGAACAGCGCCTCCGTGGCCTTCGATTCCGGCATTCTCTTCCCCACCAACTACGCGGGGAACAACTTCGGCGACCTGACCACCCGCGGCGCGATCGACAACATCCTGGCTCCTTACAACGATGCCGGAAACTATGCCCTCTCCGTACGCGACACGCTCCAGGGCTCCGGTTCCGACCCGACCCTCCAGCCGGAATCCGGCCGCCTGGCACTCGGTTTCTTCCCCTATGCGGACGGCTGGATCGGCGCTCACATCGGCACCGACCTGCAGGTGATCGGCGGCAGCTCGAATCTCCCCGCGGGCATCGTTTTCACCAATCCGGAAGCGGGAAGCTACCACATCTTCGGCCTGCCGAAGGACGGGAATCTGATCGCCTTCACCTCCGGCGCGGATTCCGACAATGTCGCCACAGTCGCGGAAGTCGGCGGGGACTGGGTCGTCCGCAGCCGCGATAACAGCCAGAACCTCGAAAACAGCGCCTTCTCGTTCCTATTTATCCCGAAGGAGTCCCGCCAAGTCCTCAGTGGCAAGGTTGCAAACGACGCCACCGTAACACCGCTGAATGCAGGTCTCCAGGCCACCGGTGCCACCTGCAACCCGGTCGGCAGCACCTATGAAATCCAGTTCGGCGACGGGAACACGATCAACCCCTCCACCGCCGCGCTCTTCATCACCGGGGACTCGGATGCCGGGAACGGCTTCGACAACGTCTATTCCTACCACGCCGTGGGGAACAAGTTCGTCGTCTTCTCCCACGACATGCCGGGCCTCGGCGGCTCCGCCCAGACCGGCGGCTTCCGTTTCCTGGCCGTGCCCTTCGCCCCGGTGCAGGTGAGCGATCAGGACGTGGAACTCACCACCGTGAAGAATCTGGCGAAGGAGCGCAGCGCGGACAACACCCTGGAATTCCGCCTGACCCGCTTCACCGGCTTGGACAATCCGCTCACGGTAAACTACGCCGTGAACGGCACCGCCGTGAACGGCACGGATTACGAGACCCTGCCTCTGAACGTCACCTTCGCCGCAGGGGAATCCACCGCCACCGTCGTCGTCACGTTGATCGATGACACCGAGTTCGAGCTGGAAGAAACCTTCGGCATCGAGCTCCAGCCGGGTGCCGGCTACAGCCTGGGGATCACCACCTCCGGCTCGGGCGTGATCCGTAATGCGGACTCGCTCGCACCGGTAACGACGCTTACTTTCCAGAACGGCCTGAACGGCTACGACGGCACCTTCTCGATGAGCATCGGGAAGAACCACAATCGCAGTATCGAAGGCGATCCGCCGCAGGATGTATATGGCGAGCCAATCTACTCCAAGACCCTCGGCTCCGTCTCCTCCATCCTCGGCCTGGACGGCTACCCCGGCCACAAGCATGAGAGCGATCCTTCGCAAGACAGCCCGGATCATAACGTGATCGTGCGCTTCGACGGTCTCTTCGGCACCGGCCCGGGCCAGATCCCGCCGGGTGCCAAGATCGCCAAGGCCGAACTCCACCTGACCACCCACAACGGCGGCAACTCCCAATCCGGCGGCCCCTTCGTGGTGGATCGCCTGATCGAGCCGGTGGATGAAAACACCACCTACGCCTCGATCGACAACCCGAATCCCGGCTTTGAAGGCGTGCGGAACATCTCGACCGGCTTCCCCGTCGCGGGCTACGGCTCCATGTCGATCAACGAGACCCTGGCCGCGGACGTCAGCGAGATCGTGCGCGCCTGGGCGGAGACTCCGGCAGAGAACCCGGCCTACGGCTTCTCCATCTACGCCGGCGGCACCACGGACGGGTGGACGATCTGCTCCCAGGTCCACGCGAAGATGGCCAGCCGCCCGCGGCTGGTGGTCACCTACGTGCCGCAGCAGACGAAGACCTACACCTTCGCCGCGGACAAGTCCGCCCGCGTCGTCGGCGGCGGCAGCACGGAGGACGGCAGCCTGATTCACTTCGCCTTCATCGACCTCACCTCCACCAACCAGACGCAGGAGGCCCTGATGCGCTTCCCGGTGGAATTCGGCGATCTGGAGAGCCAGATCCCGGCGGGCGAGGAAATCGTGCGCGCCGAACTGGTGCTCTCCACCGCCACACCGCTGGAAGGCGGTAGCGGCGACGCCCATTCCCCCGGCCCGATCTCCATCCACCGGATGTACACGGACTGGGAAGTGGACACCACCTACCCGCAGGGGCCGGTGCCCGGGGTTGACTTCGGCAGCTCCATCAGCACCGCCCGCGGCCTCGGCCAGGGCGCGATCACCTACTTCGATGTAACGGATGCCGTGCAGGCCTGGAAATACGGGCAGGAAAACTTCGGCCTGAACATCAAGCCGCAGACGGAAAACGGCTGGCAATTCCACTTCCCCGGCACCCTCGTCGAGGATCTGGCACCTTACATCCGCGTCATCACCGTAGCCTCCGGCACCGGCGAGCCCGGCGGCTTCGAGGAATGGGCCACCACCAACGGCATCGGCGGAGCTTCACAGGACTCCGATGCGGACGGGGACGGCGTGGCCGCCCTGATGGAATACGCCCTCGGGCTGAACCCGCAGGCCTTCAGCAGCCTGCCGCGGTTCCAGATGGATTCCGGCAACGGCAGCATCTCCTTCGCGAAGGGAGCCGCCGCCGCCGGCGACAGCCGCGTGAGCTACAAGATCCAGAGCAGCACGGACCTCGTGGCATGGAACGATGAAACCGCCACCACCGATAACGCCACGGAAATCACCCTGAGCGCACCGGTCGGCAGCGGGCCGAAGTTCTACCGCCTGCTCGTCACCTATTCCGCCTTCTAAACCGCGTTCGCGGAGTTCATGGGAAGGACGGTCGCCCCGCGGGCGGCCGTCCTTTTTTCGCGGCCGGACGGGGGCACCGCAGCGCGGCTGATCCGCGCGACGAAATCGCCACGATCCGCAGCCGCGGCACCGCGCAAAGGTACGGAATCGTTACATCGTGATGCTTCGATTTTCAATATCGTTGCAAGATATTCCGCCCCGTCACGCCATGTTGAAACGTCACACGAAGCTCCCCCGCACGGAGCGGGGATTTGCCTTGGTAGCCGCACTCCTGATCCTGCCCCTGCTGGCCATGCTCGCGGTAGGGTTGCTGGGTCTTTCTTCCATCGAACTGCGGAAATCCTCCGCGCAGACCGCGCGGATGGAGGCACAGGCAAATGCCCGTCTGGCGCTGGACATCGCGCTCGGCCAGATCCAGAAGCAGCTCGGCCCGGACCAGCGCGTCAGCGCGGATTCGCGCATCCTGGAGAAAGGCCCGTCGGACGGCTCTTCCCTCCGGCAGCCGCATTGGGTGAACGTGTGGCGCAGTACCCGGGCGGACGGCCAGCCCTACATCACCCGCAACGGCGAGAACGGCGGACTGATGGACAGCCGCAGCGGCGGCTGGGACGCGGAGGACGAACGCATCGCCTGCCTTGTGAGCGGGAATGAAGCGGAGATGGAGTATTTCGAAGGCAGCGGGTCGAACGTGCCGGAGGAGGACGAGATGATCGAGCTCGTGGGCGAAGGCAGCGTGGGCACCGCCCGGGACAACGACCGCGTGAGCGCGCCGCGGGTGGACCTGCTGGAGGATGAAACCCTGACCGGCTCCTACGCCTGGTGGGTGGGCGATCTGGGGGTGCGCGCGAACATCGCGACTCCGGACGCGACCCGCGACAGCGGCTCGCAATTCGCGGACGTGCGGGCCGCCCTGCTTTCACAGGATGCTTCCATGGGCGTGCTGGACCGGCCGGATCTGGAGAACGAGGAGCGGGCGAAGACCCTCAGCGCCGGCCAGATCGCGCTGGCGGCGGGCGATGTCGCGCTCGCCAGGGAAAGCTACCACGATCTGACGGTGGATTCCCTGGGCCTGCTGACGGACGTGCGGGAGGGCGGGCTGAAGAAGGACCTGACCGCCTTCCTGAACGGGGAAGGGAGCATCCCGGACCTGGGCTCCGGGGACAGCATGCTCCTGGGCCTGTCCGAGCAGGACAACCTGGTAGGACCGCGCAATTACAAGGCGGACAGCCTTTCCGCAAATCCCGGGCAGGCGGCGCGCTTCTCGGAGGTCTCGCCGAATTTCGGCCTGCTGCGGGATTGGGCCCGGCGCTCGGAAGACGCCAGTTACGGCACGAACTACAGCACCTCGGCGGATTTCGGCGTGCCCGTCCACCGCGGCGGCAGCGGCGTGCTTTCCCGCGCCGTCCCTTACAAGGAGCGCTCCACCACCGACCTGAAGCCGGTGCTGGTGGAAGGTTCCTTGTACTACAATCTCAGCTTCTACGACACGAAGGTCCCGGGTAGCGCCACCCCGTACGGCCTGCGCCTGCACCTTTACCCCCGGGTGGTGCTGTGGAACCCCTACAACTTCGAAATGAAGCTGGGGGCTTCCATGATCAACTTCCACATGAACGGGAAAAAGTGGGTGGAGATCGAGTTGCCGGCCACCGCGCCTGAGCAGAAGCAAATCTTCCGCATGCACTGGGGGGAGCGAGACCCGAACAACAGCGCCACGGGCGGCCACAACCAGGGGAAACTCTACTTCCAGCTCAGCGGTGCCACCCTGGGTCCCGGCGAGACCCTCGTCTGGTCACCGGTGGAGAACCGTCCCTACGAGCAGACGACCTTTTCCGGGAACCTGCTCTCGCCGGACGTGCCCCCCTCCCCCACCCGCAGCTTCTACCAGGACTCCCGCGAGGACGACGGACACCCGCTGTTCAAAATCTGGCCCGCGGAACGCCGCCCCCCGCCCTACCGCAAGGACGAACGGCTGCCCGCCCGCCCGCTCGGCTGGCGCGAATACGTGCTGCCGGACAACGGCGGCAACGTGCAGAGCGGCAACCACACCCAGGCGGACGATTACCTGATGATCTGGAAGCCGCTGCAGGGCAATACCGGCAACATCACCTCCAAGGCTTTCGCCACGCTGCCGCTGGGCCGCTACATTTCCTGTTCCTGGCAATTCGGGGACGAGGACGAGCTGCCCGTCTCCTGGAGCGAGAAGGATCTCGTCGCACCCTTCCCGGAGTCCACCGGCACCCGCGCGGTGACGGCCGAGCCGGACCGCCGCACCCGGGACGGCTTCCGTCTGCGCTGGTTCCAGGAAACGGAGTCCAACCAGGTGGGTTCCGGGGCGCTGGCAAATACGCCGCACTTCGATAGCGCCCCGATCGCGAACTGGAACATGCGCAGTTCCTACGGCTTCCGGAACCCCTTCGACAACGTGACGGACAAGGCGCCGAATTTCTTCGGCATCTACACGCGGGATCTCTTCGACGGGCAGGTCGCCTTCAGCAGCCTGAACCCGCGCTATCAGAACGGCAAGAACCACGGCGACCCCTTCGGCCAGCCGATCCGCTTCGATTCACCGCGCATCCTATTCGACATCCCGCGCGCGGGAACGGAGATCTCCTCCCTCGGCGCTCTCCAGCACGTCAGTTTTTCCGAATTCATCTGGCATCCCACCTATGCGCTGGGGAATTCCCTGGCCGATCCCCGGATCGAGCTGGACCGCACGGAGCCCCGCCGCAGCGAATCGAAGAACCGCGACAAGGGCGGCTGGAACAGCGAGACCATCGGCTGGACCACGGACGGACGATCGAATCCGAACGGGGCCGCAGGCGTGACCCGCGAGGATAGCTGGGCGAACGGCGCGCGGAACATCCTGGAACAATCCGCGATCAACCAGACCCTGATTTACGATCTCAGCTACGAGCTGAACCATTCCCTGTGGGACGAGTTCTTCCTTTCCAGCGGCAGTCCGGGGGAGAAGGCCGGCTTCGCCCGGGACGCGGCGGCCAACCCGCTGCCGAACGGCCGCATGCGCATCCTGGCCGGCGGCGAAGGCGCGGAAGAAGACCTCTACGACTTCCACCGCGCGGCATCCCGCCTGGGGGTGGACGGCGCCTTCAACGTGAACTCCACCAGCGTGACCGCCTGGGAAGCCATGCTGCTTTCCGCGGTGGGGACGCAATTCGGGGAGGACCGGGTGGCCTTCCCCCGCATCCTGGGCCTGCAAAATGCCGACGGCAATGAAGGCGGCCCTCATGGCGAGGGCAGGGCGCAGGCG
>CBFGVD010000138.1:0-7997 GCA_965651965.1 uncultured Verrucomicrobiaceae bacterium
CGTGATCCGCAACGCGAAGGAGCTCCGCGTCAAGGAGACCGACCGCATCGCCACCGTGGTGAACAACCTGCGCGCGATGGGCGGGCAGGTGGAGGAATTCGAGGATGGCATGGAGATCACCGGCGGCGCGCCGCTTCATGCCGCCACCATGGAGAGCCACGGCGACCACCGCATCGCCATGGCCTTCGCCATCGCCGGCCTCTTCGCGGAAGGGGAGACGGTGATGCACAATGTCGCCTGCGTGAACACTTCCTATCCCGGCTTCGCCAAGCAACTCGCCGCCGTGCTTGCGGAGAGCAAGAACGCGGCGGACTACGATTTGCCCACCGTCCCGGTTTCATGATCCTGCACCGTGCCATCGCCATCGACGGACCCGCCGCCTCCGGGAAGAGCACGCTCGCGCGCATCCTCTCCCAGCGCCTTGGCCTGATCATGGTGAATTCCGGTGCGATGTACCGCGCCGTCACCTGGAAGGTGCTCCAGCTCGGGATCGACCCCGGCGACCGTGCCGCCGTGGTGGAGGCCCTGCGCGGCATGGAGCTCCAGTGCGGGGTGGACGGGCTTGCCTCCACCATCGCCGTGGACGGCGTGGATCCCGGCGAGCAATTGCGCTGCGAAGGGGTGAACAAGCACGTTTCCGCCGTCTCCGCGGTTCCGGAAGTCCGCGAATGCCTGGTTTCCTTGCAGCGGGATTACCTCAAACTCGGCGACGTGGTGATGGAAGGCCGGGACATCGGCAGCGTGGTCTTCCCCGAGACCCCGTACAAGATTTACATGGATGCCGACCCGAACGTGCGCACGGCGCGCCGGGAGGAAATGGGCGAGGTCGATTCCGTGACCGACCGCGACCAGGCGGACAGCCGGCGCGAGACGGCCCCGCTGAAGATCGCGGAAGGTGCGGCCGTCCTCGATACCTCCGGCCACACGATCGAAACCGGCGTGGCCGCCGCCCTCCGAATCCTGGAGAGCCAGGGCTTCCCGGTCCCCGCGGAAGCCTGGAAAGGCATCCCGCCGGCTTAGGCGAGGCCGCAGCACACGACTCACCCTTTCACATGCGTTGGATCTACTGGCTCGGCTGGTCGCTCTTCGGGAGCGCCTATCGTTCGCTTTTCGGCCTGAAGGTCGTAGGCCGTGAAAATCTCGTCACGGAGGGAGCGGTGCTCATCGCCTCGAACCACGAGAGTTTCCTCGATCCGCCGCTGATCGGCACGCTCTACCGGGACGAGATGTTCTACCTCGCCCGCAAAACCCTGATGAAAGGGCCGGTCCTGACCTGGATCTACAAGGCCTGGAATTCGATTCCGGTGGACCAGGACCGGCCGGACATGACCAGCCTGAAGGCCATCGTGAAACTGCTGAATTCCGGCAAGCGGGTGCTGATTTTTCCGGAAGGAGAGCGCAGCCTTACCGGGGACTTCGGCAGCGCGCAGCCCGGCGTGGGGCTGATCGCGGTGAAAACCAACGCCGTGATCCAGCCGATCCGCATCCGCGGCGCGCGCGAGGCCCTGCCGCGCGGCTCCTCCCGCGTCCGATTCACGCAGATTTCCCTGCACATCGGCCCGCCGATCCGCCTCACGGAGGAGGAGCTGGCCACCGCCAGGGGCAAGCACGGCTACCAGCACATCGCGGATCGCATCATGGACGCGATCAGGGCGCTGTAGCGGGGGGGGGGCGCTTACACCTCCCCGTCCGGGTAGAGCTGGTGGTACTTGATCGCCTCCACGGCCACCGCCGCGGCGGTGCCGAAGATGGTCTCCTCCGTGGCCGTGCGTGGCACCTGCGCGCAGGGCCGGGCCAGGCCGGCCAGGATCTGGCCGTAATTGATCGCCCCCGCGCAGTGCTGGAGCAGCTTCAGGGAAATGTGCGCCGCGTCCAGGCTCGGGAAGATCAGCACGTCCGCCGGTTCGCGGTGCTCCGCATCCGGCAGTTTGATTTCGGAAGCCCTGGGATCCAGCGCCACGTCCGCCTGCACCTCGCCGGTGATCTTGAAATCCAGATAGGCATCCCGCGCCTTGTCGATCGCCAGGGCGGCGGCGGCGGCCATTTTGCGCGCCTCCTCCGTACCTGCGGAGCCCTTCGTGGAGTGGCTCAGCAGCGCGATCCGCGGCTCCCGGCCCAGGAAATGCCGCGCCAGCTTGCCGGTCTCGATGGTGATCGCCGCCAGTTGCTCCACCGTCGGCTGCGGGATCAGCCCGCAATCCGCCAGGAAAAGCACGCCGTTTTCGCCGAAATGCTGCAAATGCGGCGCCACCAGCACCATCATGCCGAACATCTTCGGCACCGCGGGCAAAGGTTGGATCGTGTGGATCAGTGCGCGGAAAAGCGTGGCCGGCAGGGATTTGTTCCCGCCCACCAGCGCGTCCGCCTGCCCGTACTGCACCATCATCGCGCCGAAGTAATGCGGGCGCGCCACCACGTCCGCGGGGTCGGAGGCGCTGAGCTTCCGGTAGCGCTCAACCTTCGCGAAACGCTGGCAGAAAAGCCCGAAGTCCGATGCCTTCGCCGGTTCGATCACGTTCACGAATTTCAGGCTCACACCGTTATTCGCCGCGAGCGCGCGGATCGCCTCCCGGTTCCCCAGCAGCACCGGCACCGCGGCTTCCGCCGCCACCAGCCGCTCGGCCGCCCGCAGCACGCGCAGGTCTTCCCCTTCGGTGAAGACGATGCGCTTCGGGTGGTTCCGGAGCTTTTGGATCTGGTATTCCGTGAATGGATTGCTGCCTTGGAAGGGGCTGGAAAGGTCGTTCGACATCGGAAATCCCGGCGGTACTTGCAGGTCCCGGGCACTCTAGTATTCCTAACGAAAATCAAGCAACCCGAAACCCCGCTCGTTTCGTGCCGGCCGACTACCACACCCACACGCCCCTCTGCCGGCACGCCACCGGCACGCCGGAGGAATACATCGCCGCGGCCAGCGCCGCCGGCCTCTCCGAATACGGCATCTCCGACCACGCCCCGGCCCGCCCGGAGCCCTTCGACGACTGGAGGATGCTGGAAGGCGAACTGCCGGAGTATTTCGAGTGGATCGCCCGCGCCCGCGCCGCCGCCGGGGCCATGCCCGTCCGCGCCGGCATGGAGTGCGATTGGTTGCCCGGCTGCGCGGACTGGATCGGCGAACTTGCCTCCCGCTACCCGTGGGATTACCTCATCGGCTCCGTCCATTACCTCGGGGCCTGGGACTTCGATAACCCCAAGTGGCTCGGCCGCTGGGCGGAGGCGGACGTGGAGGAAGTCTGGACCCTCTACTGGCGCACCTATGCGGACATGGCCCGCAGCCGCCTTTTCGATATCGTCGGCCATCCGGATCTGGTGAAAAAATTTTCCCACCGCCCCGGAGGGGACCTGGCAAGATTCTATGAGCCGGCCATCGCGGCCATCGCGGAATCCGGAGCCGCCGTCGAGCTGAACACGGCCGGCTGGCACAAGCCCTGTGCGGAGGCTTACCCGCATCCGCAATTCCTGGAACTTGCCTGCCGGGCGGGAATCCCGCTCGTCATCTCCTCGGACGCGCACGCGCCCGGGGAAGTCGCGCGGGATTTCGTCCGCGCCGTGGAATGGGCGAAATCCGCGGGATACACGGAGACCGCGCTCTTCGAGGGGCGGGGGAGGAAAAGCGAGCTCTTGAAGTAGCCCGCCCGGGCCCCGGCGGCGAAAAAGCCCCCGTGAGCATCCCCCCCAAAAAAAGAGGGTCCCTGCGGACCCTCCCTTGAATCGATGACGGGCGGTTTTCAGACCTCGTCCTGCCCCAGCCAGCGGAAGCCGGTGACCTGGAAGCGGCGGCCGAAGGTCTCGTTGACCGGGTTGAGGTCCGCGGGCAGGGTTTCCGGGGCGTCTTCGGGATCGACGAACTCCGGCAGGCGCTGCACCACCGCCTCGCACCAGGCGCGGGCCAGCACCTTGCCGTCCTTGTCCACCGCCTCGCCGTAGGCGCGGATGCGGAAGGTATCCGATCGGACGGTAACCACGGAGCCCAGCGCGGAAAGGATATCCCCCTGCGTCAGGTAGCCCGGAGCACCGGTCGCGCTCATGCCGGTGAGCGCCTCGGGGAAAGGGTAGCCTCTGTCCGCCAGCATGTCGGTGGTGATGATCACCGAGTCGTTCGCGAAGTCCTCGTTGATGGATGTGGTCAAGTCGATCGCCTTCTGGAGCAGGCCTTCGCGTGCCATCTCGCGGTCGCTCCCGGGCTGGCGGTTCACGAATTCCGCCAGGGACAGGAAAGGCCCGCGGTTCTTGATTTCCTGCACGATGTGAGTCGCCAGCTCCTCGATCTGCTCTTTTTCCAGCGTGCGCATCCCCGTCCACCGTGCATGGCGGCCCTGGAGGGCGGGCGCGTCCTCCACCGGCGGGCCGCCCGCGCGGCGCATGCGGCTGAAGGGATTGGAAGCCTCCTTCTTCTCGCCCCGGGCGGCCTGGGCCGCGCCGTCCGCCACATGCCAATACTCCACCGTCTCCTTGTTCATGGAGCTGAGGAAGGCGATCCAGGCGTTCACGGAGGTCGAGTTCACGTTGAAGGCGCCGTCGATCATCAGGTGAGCGGCGCTTTTCAGGTAGCCGTCGTCATCCAGCAGTTCCTGGACTGTCTCGGCGGGGGAGGTATTCCCCGCGGGAACCATGCGCGGATTCAGCAGGGGCTTCGTGCCGTTGAAGAAGTCTTCCGCCACGGAGGCCAGCGGGCGCGAGCTCAGCACCGGTCCGGTTTGGGGAGACAGGGTGGAGAGGAAATATCCATCCCACAGCGTGTTGTTTGCCAGCCATGCATGGTCCAGCAGCGGGTATCCTTTCGTCCCTCCGGCCATGATATTTCCCGGAGGGATCATCGGCGAAGCGAAGGATTCTCCCACCGTGTAGTTCGCACCGGGAAGGAAGCCCTGGTTGCAGAGTTGGGCGTGGCGGAGCTGGGCCAGGCTCTGGAGCGGCAGCAGCGGGATCTCGTATTGGGGCGCGATGGTGGTGCCCGAGGTGGAAGAGTGGATGCCGTGGCCGGTGAAGAACTGGCCGCGGTTCATGGCGTCTATCGGGAACTTGTAGCTCGGAGCCAGGCGCCGCATGGAAACCTCGAAGGGGTGGATGCCCATCGCTTCTTCCGACAGGTCGATTCCGCTCAGGCTCGTCACCTGCCCGCCTTGCACCCAGGGTTTGGAAGGCTCGTCGGCCTCGCGCGTGGTTTTGGCGTAGAAGCTGAACTTCGCGAAGGCTTTGGCGTTCACGAAGTCTTTCAACTTGGTCGAGGTGGACTCGAACATTTCGGAACCTTTATACGGGCGCTGCAGGCGCTGTTCGCCGTTGGAGAAATCCGAGGAGTCGTCCTGGCTCAGCGACTCCCTCAGTTGCGCTTCGCTACCGTAATCCAGTTCCAGCGTGCCGGAGCGCGTGCGCTGGCTGCCCCGGACCAGTTGGAGGTCGATGGAAAGCCGGTTGTCCGAAGCCTGCGATGGCATCGGGGCGAATCCCACATCCACCGAATCGGAGAGGGTGATCGGAAAAACGCCCCAGCCGTCGTTCACGAACTTGAGGTCGTCCGGCGTCAGCCAGTCGATCCAGAAGCCGACGCCCTGCGAGGGGTAGCCCGGTGCAAGCGGAAGGTTCGAGGTCCGGTTGTCGGCGTAGTCGAAGAAAGGATGCTCGGTCGCGGAGCCCCAGGCGAGATTGCCGTCCACGGATTCCCCGAAGACGCGGTTCTCGCCGGGTTGCATCACGACGGGGCCGGAACGGGTGGCACCGAAGTTGTTGCGCAGGTTCAGGCCGAAGGTCTTCGCCGTCTTGGAATGACCGTCATGCCCCACGTACAGCTGGTTCATGTGGGCCATCGTCCGCGTCATCGGCGTGCCGTTCTTGTAGAAACGGAAACCGATCGGGATGTCCTTGAAGTCGATCCGAAGCTCGTCGAAGGACAGGGGAACGTTGTATGGGTTATACAGGGTCACGATCGGGGAGTAGATCATGTAAACCATGTAGTTGTCCGCCGCCGTGGCCGGGTTTTTGTCCACTCCGCCGGACCAGGGGCCGTGCGCCTGCTTGGCGACCATCGAGAATTGCATCTGCACCTTGGCCACCACCGGCATCAGCATCAGGCCGCGCGGTGCCATCGGGTTGGCCTTGTAGGTGCGGCTGCGGGCGTCGTATTTCACCGGGTTGTAGCCGGGGGGCACGAATGCCTTCACCTGCGGGTTGGTGCCGCTCAGATTGCGGTAAAGGTTGGCGTAGTCGAAAATCTGGGTCCAGTAGGGGTTCGGGGCCTCGTTCTCCGCGGAATCCTCGTCATAGACCCTCTTGGCCGCATAGTCGGAGGGCAGGGTGGTTCCGCCCAGCAGCAGGCTCAGGTCCTTCTTCAGGCCGCCGCGGGCCGGGTCCGTCGCCAGGCCGTTGTGAACCGTGGTGATATCGTGCTGGTAGCGGCCCAGTTCCGGCATCTGTTCGATCAGCGCGCCGGTGGAGAGGGTGTAGAGCTTCGCCTGCTCGGTCTCCCCGAACCAGTCGTATTGGTCGAAGGTGTCGATGCCCTCCATCCCGAAGCGGGCCGGGGCGCCCATCGCCACCTGGCGGTTCGCATCGCCGAAATTGCCTTCCTCGCGCACGATGTCGGCCTTCGCCTTCATCCCCTCGTCCAGCACGGTCCAGGCATAGCGGCCGCCGATGCCGGTGCCTTCGAGCGGGGATTCGACCCGCGTTCCGCGGATGAATTGATCGGGGTTCGTGTCTTTTCCGAGCGAACCCTCGCCAAGCAGGATCGGGCCGTTGGTATCCGGCAGGGCGGCGCTGTTAGGCCCTTCCTCGTTTCCGGAGACCAGGTGAGTCAGGAACTGGTTGTCCTTGTCCGGCACGGGCGCGTTCTCGCTCGGCAGCGCGCCTTTCCACACGCCGGTCAGCCCTTTCGGGGCCTGCGGGTTCTCGAAACTCGCGGGTGCGGTGATCCGCTGGTCGGGACCGGCGGTTTTCTGCAACTGGCCGATGGCGATGGATAACGCCATCCGCGCGTTGCTGCGCGCCACCTCCATCGCCTCGCTCTGCCCGGAGCTTCGCAAGGACAAGGTGGAGAGAGTGAGCAAACCGACCGAGAGGACGGTAAGCAACACCATCAGCGACAGGGAGATGACGAGGGCGAAGCCTCGCTGTTTGGAACGGCGGAGCAGATTACGCCGCACTTTTTCCGGGGATGAATTGGGTTTCATGACGGATAGTGAAAATAATGCATCCTCCCTCCCGTCTGTAAATACATAATGTATCCACCCACTCAAATGGGGTAGGCTACGGGCTCCCTCCGCCCGCCGAGGTTTCAAACACCTGCCGCTCCAAAATCTCGGGATTTTCTCATAAGATTTTGGAAATCAAATGAAATCACCGTTTGTGGCTGCGATTTTAATTCCACGGTGGCGCATGATCGACCCTGCGAAGTCAAGTGGCAATCCCGTCAATCCCGGCGTAAAAATCGGCGTCATCCGCGCGAAATTCCGGGAATTCCGGCCCGGGGCCGCTGCGCTCCCTGCTCGCAGCCCGTCGCGCGGGCAAACGCTCCGGAATGCCGCATCCGGTCTTGGTGCACCTCAGCGTCCGCTCTGCAACTGGCTGGCGGACTTCTTCATGTACTGCTGGTCCCGTACCTTGCGCAGGTACTCCAGGTAGCGGCGCTGGGCCTCCAGATCCCGGCCGGCGGGGGCGGCAGCTCCTCCGGCCGCCGCGGGGCGCTGCTGGCCGTATTTTTTCCAAGGCCCGTAAGGGACCTGGGCGTCCTCCACGAAGCGCCAATGGCACTGCTGGCCGGACTGGAGATTCAGGTAATCCCGCACCGAGGGCGAAATGTCGATCCCGGCGCTCTTGTTTGAAGTGTTCTTCGGTCGCTTGCCGAGGAAGACGTATTCCCAATCGTCCGTCACCCACGGGCCGCAGTCTTCCCACTGCGCGTAGCAGCTCCGTTTGCCGTTGTAGATCTGCACCCAGCGGCCCTTCAGCACCGTCTTGCCGGGGGCCGGGCGCATGCGGGAAAACCAGGGGATCACCTT
>CBFGVD010000139.1:0-7960 GCA_965651965.1 uncultured Verrucomicrobiaceae bacterium
TCTTACCGCTCCGGAAGCCTGCTGGGCTCCGGCATCGTTTACATCGCGAGCGGTTCCGATGGCACGATCCTGCGTGCCTACCAGCCCGAGGTAGCGGCCGCATCCCAGTACTTCGGCTACGCCCTGGCCGCCCTGGATGCGAACGGCGACGGGACGCCCGATCTGGCGGTCGCTTCCCCGGGCTACGCCGGGACGGTCGGCTACGGTGCCGGTACCGTGCGGGTTTATTCCGGTACGGACGGCTCCCTGCTTTCATCCGCCACGGGGACGGCGGCCTCCCAATATGGAACCGCCATCGCCGCGGCGGGCGACCAGAACGGCGACGGCTGCGCGGACCTCTATGTCGGCGCTCCGGCGGCCAACGGCAACCGCGGTTCGGTATATGTCCAATCCGGCCTGGACGGAAGCATCCTGCGGACGGTCGATTCCACGGTGACCTTCTCCTCCTTCGGCTCGACGCTGGCAGCGCTGGGAGATGTGGACGGGGACGGGCTGGAAGACGTGGCGGCGGGATCTCCGGGCTTCCGCTCCGGAACCATCGCGAATGCGGGCAAGGTCTCGGTCATCCGGAGTTCGGACGGTGCCGTTGCGGCGGAAACCGCGGGCACCGCGGTTTACACCCGGCTGGGCCAGACCCTGGCAGCCACCGGAGACGCCGATGGAGACGGCCTGCCCGACCTGCTGGTCGGCTCATACTCCGGGGGCATCGCGCTGCTGGTGTCCGGCGCGGACCTGAGCGTGCTGCGCGATCTTTCCATCCCCGGCTTCCCCGCCTACCAGCCGCTCAATGCGGGCGGCAGCGTGGACTACGACAAGGACGGGACGCCGGATCTGATGATCGGCTCCCCCGGCCTGGACCAAAGCGTGACACCCGCCGCGGGAGGAGTGCGCATCCTCTCCGGCGCGGACGGCACGGTGCTCTTCGAGCAGACCGCCGCGGCCGCCTACACGGGCCTGGGGACAAGCATGGCACCGCTGCCCGGCTTCGGCTTCGCCCTCGGGGAAAACATGCTCGCAGACCCGGGCACGGGAGGCAGCGGCTTCGCGCACCTCTACTACATCGAGCAGGCGGAACCGATCCTCGATAGCGACGGGGACGGCTTCACCGACGATGTGGATGCGGTGCCGCAGTCCATCATGGATGCCACCGTTTCCATCCTGGGCCTGGGCAGCAGCGTGCCGAACCGGGTGGACACGACGGGCACTACCCTGGCCGACCGTTTCGCGGCGCTGGGCCTGCTCTCCGACTACCGCCGCCCGGTGCAATACCTGCTGGCCGCCACGGTGCTCACCGCCGAACTTCTTTGCGACCAGCTCGTCACGAAAAAGGAGGCCGTGCGCCTGATCACCACCACCGCGGCGGGGGTTCTCCGCGGCTCGCGCCGCCGTTAATGCTCTCCGGGTAAATCGACGCGACCGCACGGTGCCCCGGACCCCGGTCCGGGGCACTTTTTTATCCGGAGAAGCCGGGAGGCCGCCGGATGCTCATTCCGGCTCCACCACGATCCTCAGGAAGGCTTTCGATGCGGAGGCCAAGGGGCAGCTCGCGGTCATGATCCCGCCGGAGCTGGTAGTGCTCACCCCCTCCGTATCCCACTCCACCAGATCCGTGCTCCGCTCCACCCGGTAGTCCAGCGCGGCACGCGGCGCCGGGAAGCTGATCGACGCGTTTCCGCCGCTTGTCTCCAGTTCCGGCAGCTCCGCGGAGGAATCCGCCGCCGGGTCGAAGGCGAAGGCATACTCCAGCAGGTTCGCCAGCCCGTCCCCGTCCGGGTCCGCCATGTCTCCGGAGATCGAGAGATCGCCGTGCTCCCCGGGGCTGAAATGGATTCCCAGCCATGAATCGGGGATCGCCCGGAGAACGAGCAAGGCGGAGGAGGAAAACGCGCTCGCTCCCCCGGCGGTGGCCACGCAGCGGTACTGATCTCCCGAGCGTGCGTATCCGGGCGAGTCCACCGAGAGGGTGGCCGTGGTCGCGCCGGAATGGAGGGCGTCGTTCGCCACGTCGCTCCATTCGCTCTCTCCCGCCGGGAGGCGCTGCCACCGGTACTCCGGCATGCCATCCGCCGTGGCGGTCGCGCTGAAGGTGGTATCGGCCCCCAGGGAGATCACCCGGTCTTCCGGCTGGCCGGTGAATTCCGGCGCGGCGGCCCCCATGAGCCGCCGGATCATGCCGTCGCTCTTGCTCGTCACGTACAGCTCTCCCTCACTGTCCACGGCCAGGCGGATGTCCGCGCGCCCGGTGCCGGAGATGGTGGCCCCGCCGGGTAGATCCGCATCCACCCCGCCGCGGTGGTCGTACGCGGCCTCCACGATCTCGAAAAAGCGCTCGTACTCCTGCGGCCCCTGGTCCGGACTGTCGTGCGGATCATCCCAGTTCAAGGTGATCGGCTGGGGCGCCGCCCTGCTGGCGGGGTCGCCGTCATCCGCCGCGAGCATTGCCTCCCAATCACTGTAAAAGAGCCGCCCCGTGGTGATGTCCCCGAAGACGAATTTCCCCGCCAGAGCGGGGATGCCGCTGCCCTGGTAGATGAAGCCGTTCGCGATCGCATCCCCGTACGCGGCGGTATGCGGGTAGGCGATCACGGGGTACTCCGGGATGAATTCCCCGGAGGCCGCCTGGAGATTGCTGATGCGGACCAGCATGGTATCCGGGGAAAGCGGCGGCCCCGTCACCGGATCCCCGGAGGAAATCACCAGCTTCTCCGGGCCTTCCCGCTCGCTGTAGCCGTAGTTCTTTCCGCGCTTGAGAAGATTTACCTCCTCCCAGGCATCCAGGCCGATCTCTGCGACGAGCAGGACCGGCTCGCCTCCCTCCGGGGTCTGCCAGAAAAAACGGTGGGGATTCCGGTGGCCGAGCGTCCATATCTCCTTCCTGGCCCCGGGGTAGGCGGCGCTATCGGTGAAGGGATTGTCGTCCGGGATACGGTAGCGGCCGTTCGCGGACATGCTGCTGGTCCCCGTGTGCAGGGAGAGATCCGGGATGATCCGCAGGATCTTCCCCACCATGCTGTCCAGGCGCTGGGGATTCAGCTTCGTGGCCCTTTTTTCGCCGGAGCCGCCGTCCCCGCTGGCCAGATACATCACGCCCCATTCCGGATCGCCGGGCTGTGCGGTAGGGTGGAATGCAATATCGCCGAGCGGGTGGATGTGGCTGTTGTAAACCAGCCGCAGCAGCTCGCGGGCGGTTCCCTCGAAGCTCAGGTTCGAGCGGTCCGTGTCCGTCCACTCGATCAGCACGGCCTGCCGCGTGGGATTGCTCCCGGCTGGGGAAATGCGCGGCGTCGGCGTGTAACCCGCGGCATCGAAGCCGGGGAACTTCGTCGTCACCGGGAGGCGTCCCGCCGTGCCGTCCGTGCTGTTGGCCTCGATGTGGACGGTGTAGAATTTCCCGTTGTCCGGGTAACCGGGATCGAATTGGAAGGTGACGAGACCGTTCGCGTAGCCCTGCCTCTTGGTGAAAAGGGGGAAAAGGCCGTTCGGAGCCCGTGCGGCGGTGGACGTGCCCGCGGCATCCGGCACGTAGCACTTCTCGGCGGCATCCTCCGTGGCCGAGTTCCCGCAGAAATCCAGATAAGCGCTCCGGGTCCGCGCTTGCTCAAGCAAACGGGCGGACCGGTCCTCTGCCGTGCCGGAGGGATCGAGAATGTGCAGGTTCCCGTTCAGGTCGCAGATCCACAGCCGCCCCGCCCCGCCGGGCTCCGCCCGCAGGAAATTCACCCGCGACATGTAGGTCGGGTTCCCCGATCCGGCGGTGATATTGCCGGAAAGCGGCATCTCGGCCCAATCCGTGACACGCAGCTCCACCGGAGCCGCGGCGGAAAACACGGGACCAAGGAGCCAGGGCCAAAGAAGGAATTTCCGGATGCGTGCGGGAGGAACACGGCACGGACCGATCGGACGTGCGGGGATCATGTCGGGGGACAGCCGCAGACTAGGCGCTCGGAGCTGGGTTTCAAGCCATTGATTCTCAAAGAGAATCTAACATTCCCGAAACACCGTGGAAGCGGGGCTTGCGGGAGCTGTCAGCACCGGGAAAGGTGATGCTGCCCCAAATGGAAGTCCCGGTACAGCCTCCTCCCGACGCCCCCGAGCCACCGCCGGGGGAAGCCGCCCTGAAGTCGCGCCGCAAAATGAGGGCGATCTTATGGGGCGGGGGGCTTTGTTGCTCCTTCTTCCTCTTCGCTGGAGGAGTCTTGTACCTCCTCTCCCTCCGCGCGCGAAATATCGCCGTAACTTCCGAAGCCATGGGCAACGCCGTTTCCGTCTCATACAGCCTCATGGAGTTCGAGTCGGAGTATGGGATTTTCCCAGATGCCACCACCGCACCCTTGGTGAAATCGACCACCGCGACCCCGTTGACACTGGGCTCTTCCAGTTCCAATCAGCTTTTCCGACAGCTTCTGGCGACCAGCCTAAAGTCGGAGAAGCCCTTTTATGCCGCGATCAAAGGATCGAGGAGACCCGACGACCTTTTTCACGACGATGCTCATGCCTTGGAGCCCGGGGAATGCGGCTTTGCTTACATCGCAGGGCTGCATTCCGGAATGCACCCGGATACCCCCGTGCTCGTTTCGCCCCTCATTCCCGGCACCACGCGTTTCGACCCGAAGCCCTTCCGGGGAAAGGCAATCGTTCTCCGTTTGGGTATATCCCCTGGGGTCGAACCGATCGACTCCTCCGGACGCATCATGATCGGCGGCAAAGATCTCTTCGACCCCTCCCAGCCCTGGTGGCGGGGGAAGATGCCGGACATCAAGTGGCAGGAGTAGGACGACCCGCGGGTCAAAGGCCCGCCGCAATTTTCCCCGCCACCTCCTCCGGCGGCAGCACATTTTCCACCACCTCGACATCCTCGCCGAGCTCCAGGGTATCCAACTGGGATTCCAGCAAACTGGCGGGCATGAAATGCTCCCGGCCCTCCAGGCGCTCTTCCAAC
The DNA here is from genome assembly GCA_965651965.1 of uncultured Verrucomicrobiaceae bacterium. Classification (GTDB taxonomy): domain Bacteria; phylum Verrucomicrobiota; class Verrucomicrobiia; order Verrucomicrobiales; family Akkermansiaceae; genus Haloferula. The sequence continues at coordinate 4,940 of CBFGVD010000139.1, forward strand.
ACCCCGCGGTCCGCGGCGAGGACGAAGAAGCGCAGCGGCCCCGCCAAAACGCGGAGGCGGTCGCGGTAGCTCCGTTTCAGCGCGGAGCAGGCCAGGACGATGCTCTCCCGCCCCGCCAGGTACCGCCCCAAGGCGTCCAGCCAGCCCTCGCGGTCCTCGTCCGTGAGCGCTTTCCCCGCGCTCATCTTCGCGATGTTCCCCGGCGGGTGGAAGGCGTCGGCATCCGCGAACTCGCAGCCCAATCGTTCCGCGAGAAGACGCCCGACAGTCGTCTTCCCGCTGCCGCTGACCCCCGCGATGACCACTTTCATAGCTCGATGATCACCTTGATGGCACCCAGCTTCGGGTCGGTGAAACGGGCGAACTCCCCGGGCACTTCCTGAAAAGAAAGCCGGTGGGTGATCCACGCGTCCGTATCGATCTTTCCTTCCCCGATCAGGGCGATGATTTCGCCGAAGTCCTTCGGCAGCGCATTCCTCGACGCCAGCAGGGTCAGTTCCCGGCGGTGGAAGACGGGCGCGTGCGGGAACTTCACCTCCTGCGTGGTGATCCCCACATACACCACCCGGCCGGTGAAGGCGGCATACTGGAAGCAATTCGACATCGAGGCCGCGGAGCCCGTCGCGTCGATCACCACGTCGGCAAGCTGCCCGCCGGTGATTTCTTCCAGCGCCGCCAGTTCGGACCCGTCCCCGCGCACGTGGATGCCGTGCGGGATGCCCAGCTTGCTGCGGCAGAAATCGATCCGGCTCTCCACCATGTCCATGACCACCACCCGCAGGTCCATCAGCTTGAGGAACTCCAGGCAGGCCAGGCCGATGGGACCCGCACCGATGACCAGCACCGTCTCGCCCGGCTTCGGGTTCCCCCGCTGCACCGCGTGGTAGCCGATGGCGAGGGTCTCCACCAGGGCGAGTTGGTCGTAGGAAAGGCGGTTCCCGGGGTGGAGCTTCCGCGCCGGGACGATCCAGGAATCCCGCAGGCCGCCATCCTGATGCACGCCGAGCACCTGCACTCCGGGGCAGCAGTTGGAGGCGCCCTTCCGGCTCGTCATGGAGTCTGGATCGTTCACGTAGGGTTCCAGCGAGACCTTGTCTCCGGCTTTCACGTTCGTCACCCCCTCGCCCGTGGCCAGCACTTCCAGGCCGAGTTCGTGCCCCGGGATGCGGGGATAAGAGAAGAAAGGCATTTTCCCGAGGTAGCCGGAAAGATCCGTGCCGCAGATGCCCATGCGGTGCGTGCGGACCAGCGCTTCGCCGGGACCGGGTGCCGGAGGCTCGGGCAGATCGATGACCCGGATTTCCTCCGGGCGGGTGAATTGGATCGCTTTCATGATAACGCGCGGAGGGATGCCACCATCTGCCGGGCCGCGGCATCGGCATCCGGCAGCGGGAAAATCTCCGCGGAAAGGTACCCGCGGTATCCGATGTCCCGCAGCGCGGCCATCACCGGAGCCGCCGGGGTGTGGCCGAAGCCCATCGCCCGGCGGTTCGAATCCGCCCAGTGGACGTGCCCGATCCTCGGCCCCGTCTCGCGCAGCGCGGCGGCGATGTCCTCCTCCTCGATGTTCATAGGAAAGAGATCCGCCAGCAGGACCACGTTCGCCAGGCCCCGCTCTTCCAGGAAGGCAGCGGCGGGGGCGAGCCGGTTGAAAAGATTCGTCTCATAGCGGTTCAGAGGCTCGTAAATGAAGGGCACGCCGTGGCGCGCCGCAGCCGCCCCGGCTTCCCCCAGGGCTACCGCAAGCAGGTCCAAGGCACGGTCCCTGCCCATCTCCGCGCCCCATTTCCCCTGCATCGAGCCCAGAATCGCGGGCGCGCCGAGCCGACCGCCCAAATCGATCATCCTAAGCAGGAAATCGAGCGCGCCGCGCCGTTTCTCCGGCGCGGCATCGGTCAGGGAGAGCCCGTGCTTCACCATTCCCGCCCCGGTCCCCACCGCCGCCACGGCGAGTCCGTGCTCCGCGCAGAGCGCGCGGATCCGCTCCGCCGGCACCGCATCCGGAGCCGGGAGGAAAAGCTCCACGGCATCGAACCCGGCGGCGGCGGCCTTCGCGAAGGAGATTTCCAGATCCCCGTGATAAACGAAGGGTCCGGCCGCCGATTCCGGCACGCGGCAAAGCGTGACTGCCGTCTTCATCATTCGGACTCCAGGATGATGTTTCCATACGGCACGGGATCCCCGGTGCGGATCAGGCCGATGGCGCGCGGCACGCGCTTCTTGAACTCCACATGCGGCTCCCGCACCAGCGGGATTTCCCCGAAGGACCGTGCGAAGGCATCGATCTGTTCCCGCGGATTGTTCGCCAGGAATTCCTCCGCCTGCCAGATCCGTCCGATCTTGAAATTCGGCTTCAACAGGTCCAGCACCTCCAGCACCGTGGGGATGCCCCGGGTGAGGGAAATATCCACCGTCTCGATCTCCGGCCAGTAGGGAAAGGCCCAATCGGCGATGACCAGCGTGTTGGTATGCCGGATCCGGGCAAGGAGGCTCAGGATACCGGGATTGAGGATTCCGCTCTGGAGCATGGCGGCATCATGCACGCCGGAGGCGGCCCGTCAGCCGGGAATGTGTCCCGGTTTCCACTGGAAGCGGAGCTCCGCCGTGGTTTACACTCCCGCCGTGCAACGCAGAAGCGCCCAAATCGCCGGAGAACTCGAGCAGGAAGTCCTGGCCGGAAAGCTGCCGCCCGGCGACCGCCTGCCCTCCGAAGAAAAGCTCTGCGAACGCTTCGGCGTCAGCCGCACCGTCATCCGGGAGGCGATCCAGCAGCTCCGCGGCCGCGGCCTGCTCCGCACCCTCAAGGGCTCCGGCACCTACATCGCCGATCCCAGCCTGGAATCGCTCGGCAATGCCGTGGAAAGCTACTCCGTCCTGGCGGAGGAAAGCGATTTCCTGGAACTCATCGACTTCCGCATCCTCATCGAGACCGAATGCGCCCGCCTGGCCGCGAAGAACGCCGGGGAAACCATCATCCGCGAATTGCGCCGCATCCTGGATACCATGGAGAAGGTCAGCGGC
>CBFGVD010000140.1:0-7960 GCA_965651965.1 uncultured Verrucomicrobiaceae bacterium
GTCGCAGTGGGTGATGCCCGGGACCTCGTCTTCCACCGGGTTTTCCAGCGTCAGGATATTCACGTCCGGCCGGTTCAGCTCGCGTAGGATCGCGTTGAGCGTCGTCGATTTGCCGGAACCCGTGGGCCCGGACATGACGATGATGCCCGCGGGCACGCGCATCACCTTGCTCAGCTCGAAGAGCGTTTCCTCGTCGAAGGCGAGCGTGCCCTTCCCAAGCGTCACGTTGATGTTGCTCTTGTCGAGCAGACGCATGGTGATGTGGTAGCCGCGGTAGGTGCGGTGGCGCTCGTAGCGGATGTCGATCGGGCGGTGGAAATAGGAGATGGTGAAGCGGCCGGAGATGCCCGGCGCCGTGGCGCGGATCTCGGTGGGGAGCTTCATCAGGTTCAGCAGGAAGGCATCCAGCCGGTCCTTCAGCTTCATCGGGATCTCGACCTTCGGGCCGATGTCGCCGTCCACGCGATAGGCGTAGTAAAAGGACTCCTTCTCGACCTTGAAGTGAATGTCGGAAGCCCGGCCCTTCACCGCGTCCGCCATGACGGTGGCCACCAGCTGCGCCATCGGTTCGGTGTAGTCCGTGGTCACGTCGAAGTCGCGGATCTCGTCGCCCGCGTCCTCCACGTCGATGGCTTCCAGCTCGGAGCGGCTCGGGCCGGAGTTCGTCGCCACGGATTCGATCGCGCGGGCGATCTCGGAAGCGAGCGTGACGATCTTGACGATCTCGAGATCGGGGAAGCGGGGGGCCAGGTATTCGTCCGGCAGCGGGCTCCAGGGATTCGCCACCGCGACCACCAGCTTGTCCCCCGTCACGCACAGCGGGCTGAAAAGCCCGCGCGTCAGCACCGTGGGATCGCAATAGGCGTGCAGCGTGGCGTCGCAGAATTCCGCCACCTTCGGGAAGAAGGGCAGTCCGTTGATCTTCGCGATGGCGCCCATGAAGCAATAGCGCGTCACGCGGTTCGCCACCTGGTCGTGGGACAATTCCGCATACTGCGGGTCATGCATCGCCAGCGCGCGCATGATCTGCCCGCTGATGAGCTCGTTGAAGGACATGCTGTCGTAGTCGATCACAATCCGAAGTGTTTGCGGGTGATGAAGCTCCAGCTCTCGTAGTCCATGCGGACGGAGGTGACGAAAGGCTTGATGCCGAAGCGCCGGTCCACGGTGGACAGGATCTCGTCCGCCATGATGCGCGCGGCCACGGGATTGAGGGCACCGGTTCCCACGGCGTCCGTGTCTTCCGCATAGATCACCGGCGCGAGCAGCGCCCTGGCCACCTTGTGCAGGTGGTCGAAGGATTCGTAGAAGGCGGACGGCGCGATCAGCTTCCCGGCGAAGGGAATCAGGGGCGGCGAAGGATGGATCACCATGGAGACCGCGTGGGATACCCGCGCGACCTCGATTCCCACGTGTTCTTCCTCGGCCCCCTGAATGCGGGCCAGGATCTCCAGGACATCCATCGGTTCGCCTTTCGCGGCGGCCCTTTCAAAGGTCACGCGGGTACGGGCGAGCTCCGTCTCCGTGGCCACGCCGGTGGCCTGGAGCGCCTGGAGGGATTGCTCCAGGCAGATTCTCAGGAGCTCGTCGATGTCGCCGTGCTTGCGCCCCGGCTGCTCTTGCATGGCTTGTATGGGGGATGACATGGGATTCCTCGTGTACGGGGGTGAGAATAGCGGGGCGGAGAGGGGATGCTCCCCGCCCCCTCTTTCCATCACTTCCTGCCGCCGCGGCCGAAGCGTGCCTTCGGCGCCGGAGCCGCGGCCGGGGCGGGCTGCTCCGCGCGGTTCAGCTCCGCGTTCGTCGGGTAGTAGGGTGCCTGCGTCGGGCGCAGGTCGCGGATGCCGCGGCGCAGGTTCGGCTCGTGTGCCGGGCCGGGATTGCACTCCGGGTCCACCCAGTCGTGATCCTGGGGCAGGCTGATATTGCGGTGGATGCGGCTGCTCTGCGCGCTGGTGGCGACGCTGCTCGCGGGATCGTACGAGGTGGGGGTGACGATGAAGACGAGGCTGGAGTTTTCCTTGGTGGTCTCCTTGCTCTTGAAGAAGAAGTTCAGCATCGGCAGATCGCCCAGCACCGGCACCTTGTTGTTGTTCTTGGTCTCCACCTCGCCGTAGAAGCCGCCCACAACCAGGGAGTGGCCGTCCGGCACGCGGGAAAGGGACTCGATCATCGATTCCGTCACGCGCGGATAGACGTTTCCGGACTGGCCGCGGACCTGCTCCACGATCTGGGCGGAGCGCGGGCGCAGGCGCATCCGCACCGTGCCATCCGGCAGGAGTGTGGGCGTGATCGCCACGGAAATGCCCACCTCGCGGTGTTTCTCCGGCTCTTCGGCGATGCTCTTGTCGCTGTCGTCGATCTTGTAGCGGACTTCCTCGGTGATGTTCGTCGTGCCGTTCGACTGGGTCACCGTGGCGGTGATGATGGGGATACGGTCGATGATCGCGATGGTGCCCTGCTCGTTGTCCTCGGTGATGAGGGTGGGGTTGGAAACCTGGGTGGCGAAGTTCCCTTCCGCCAGCGCCCGCAGCACGCCGTTGAGCTGCAGCGGGGAGAGCACCAGGTTGTTCGCCGCGCCGGGGATCTCGGAGGAGGAAAGCGCGGTACCGCCGGTGAAGCCGCCGGTCGCCTCGGGGTCGAAGGCGGAGTTCAGGCCGAAGACGCTGTTCAGGCTGCGGACGACTTCGAGCGGGGTGCCGTTGGCCCCGAGCGAGGAGGACCAGTCCACCCCGGTGCGCTCCGCGGCCTTGCTGTTGATGCGCAGGATCTTCGTTTCCACCACGATCTGGCCTTTCGCCTGATCGATGCTGCGCAGCAGTTCGCGGGCTTTCTCGATGCGGTGAGCAGTATCCACGATCACGATGGTGTTCGTCTTCGGCTCGAAATTGACGATCCCGGTTCCCGGCGTGAGCACCGGCTGGATCAGCGCCTTGATCGGCTCGATGTCCGTCGGGCGCAGGTAGCGCAGCTGGTAGTTGAATTCCGCGCTCGGGAGCTGGCTGAGCTGGGCCTGGCTCAGGGCGTAAACCGTGTTCCCCTTCGTGTAGAGCGTCAGGCCGTACATGAAGGCCAGCTCTTCCATCTGCTGGAGAGGGTTGCCGTCGTTCAGGTGGCCGGTCACGCGGTATTCCGGCGCGGCGAGCTTGGCGTTGTGGAAGTACTGGCGGCCCGCCTGCTTGGCGAGGAATTGGAAGATGTCGTTGATCGGTGCATCCTTGATCAGATAGCCCTCGTCGGATTCCTGGATCTCCTGCTGCGCGGCCTGGGCGGCGGCGGGATCCGCCGGGATGGCCGCCGGATCTTCCGGCATGCCGGGCGGCGGGGCCACCGGTTCCACCGGCGCGCCCGGCGGCGGCGGGGCCGCGGGATCGGCGGGCAGGTTCGGCAGATCCGCGGCCGGTGCCGGCGGCGGCGGCGCGGGGGCCGGCGGAGGCAGGTCCGGCACGGCGGTATCGGTCGTTTCCGCAGGGCCGACGGAGAGACCGTCTTCCTGTGCGGATACGATGGGAAGAGGCAGGGCCAGCAGCGTGGCGACGGCGATTGCAGGCTTCATGTCAGATGTGTGGGTGTGTGGGACAGCAGGTCGAGGTCGGGCCTCCTCAACGGTTGGACGAAATGGGGGGGACGATGGCTTGGATCTCGATCGGTGCGTTCGGGCCGTCCGGCTGCATCCCCGGGGCGGTGATGCCGGCGGTTCCCCGTTGCATGCCCTCGGGCATCACGCCAGGGCGGAGCACGCCGTTTTCACCCGTATCGAGATTGAGGAATTGGATCGCGGCCGTGGTCACGGACTTGACCTGCACGCGCACCCGCTTGCCGTTCGGCAGCTGGATCGGGAAGACATCCCCCGCTTTCAGGCTGCGGGCGCCGGCCGGAGTGCTCACCAGGAAGCGCTTCTGGGCCGGGATGACCATGCTCACCTGGATCGCCGCGATCACGTCCGAGAAAGGCACGGGCGGCTCCTTCTTGTAGGTGGGAATCTTGTTGGAATTGATGATCTTCGGCTCCGGTGCCTTGAATTCGGGATCCTGGTAGCGTCCGAAGGGATCGGTCGTCCGCTTGCGGATGGTCATCGTGTTCGCGAAGTGCTCCACGTAGGCCGCCAGTTCCGGCCCGCTGCCCGCATAGCGGGACGGACCGGCCTCGGCGACAGGCGGCGGCGCTACGGGTGCCGCCGGCGTCCCTGCCGGAGCGGCCTGGGCGGGTGCGGTCACGATGCCCGCGGTATCGAATGCTTCCGCGGATTGCGCGGCTGCGGTGGCGGGCAGGGCGGCCGCCAGTGCCAGGGAAATGCCTGCACGGGTAAAGGTCGTTCTCATTTTTCCCAAGCGGTGTAGGTGACCTGGAAGTTCAGCGAGGATGCCGAGGACGGGCTCGGGTCGATTTTCATCTCCTGGAGCTGGAGCTGCGGCATCACGGTTTCGAGCTCGATCAAGGCCTTCTGCATCGACCGGAAAGTCGCCCGGAAGGCCAGGCGCACCTGGGAGGAATTCTGCGCGGAGCCCGCGGCGATGCCGCCGGATCCGTTCGGCCATTCCACCGCGGTCTGGGTGAATTCCTTTTGCGGCAGCTTATCGGAAATATCCCTCAGGTGGGAGGTCAGGGTATTCTTCATTTCCTTCTCCATCTGGGATTTCCAGCGTTCCACATGCTCCCGCTTGCGGCTGATCTGGGCTTCGATGGATTGGGAATTCCGGTTGCTGGCTTCGGAGGCCTTGTGGAGGGATTGCTTCTGCTGGAAGGATGCCGTGGCCTTCGAACGGAGGAAAATCCCCCCTCCGGCGACCGCGGCGCAGATCACGGCGGGAACCACGAAGCCGAAGGCGATGATGGATTGACGGTAAAACATGGGAATCGGGGGTTCGCGGTTCAGGGTGCCTTCGCGGCGATGACCGCCATGGGGTCGGCGGACTCGAAGCGCTGCGTGATGGTGAGGTCGAAGGAGAAGGGATAGGTCGCCTCGTCGAGCGCGTTCATCTCGTCTTCCGGGCCGGGCTTGTAGGAAGTGTTCTCCAAGGTCCGCACGTTCACGATGAGGCTCCGGCTCGGCAGGTCGGCGCGATAGGCCTCGTTGCCCGTCAGATCCGCCACCTCGTTGAAGACCGAGGAGATGCCGTCCCGCGTGTTCAGTGCGGCCAGGCGCTCAAGCGCTTCCTCGCGGGCCAGACCGGTGATCTTCCATTCCTTGACGAAGCCGACCTTCGCCTGGCCGGGTGCGGAATCCGCCCGCAGGCCGTGGGTGAAGGTCTTGATCAGGAAGCCGCTGCGCTCCGGGAACATGGTGGAGAGCAGCTCCATCGTGGCCCAGCCCTTGGAGCGGTCTTCCAGTAGATTGTCCCAGTGCTCGATCCTCGCCTTCTCGGCGGTTACCATCGCGAGCCGCTGCTTGCCCACCTGCGCATTCGACGAATTGAAAGCCCACTCCGGCTGGCGGATCATCTGGATCATCGCGAGGCCGACCCAGCCCAGGGCCGCCAGCGTGAGCCCGGCGAAGGCGAAGCGCGCGTAGCGTGCTGCGCGCAGCAGCTTCATCTCCCCGCGGGAGGGGTAGAGCTCCGCGGCTTCCTTCGGCACCGGCAGGAAATCCTGCGCCGCCCAGCCCTCTCCGCGCAGCACCGTGAAGGTGTGGGAGGCCGCGATCGGAGTCTCCGGCGCGGCGGAAAGCAGGGCCGCGATCAGCGGCTCGGGGGAATTCACCGCGGGTGCGCTGTACGGCGTGCCCTGCCAGCTCACCTCCCGGATGGAAGTGGCGGGGAAAACGATCTGCACGTCCGCCGCGAGCTGCGGATCGGCCTGTTCCCCGATGTGGAAGAGGAAAATCTCCGGATCCGCCAGCTCCAGCGCGGCGGCCGTGGTGGAGGTCGCGTGGCGCAGGTTCGTCGGCCGGCGCTGGCCGCGGTGCTGCAGCGTGCGCAGCAGCCGCAGGTCGCCGTGCTCGTTGAAGAAGGCGAGCAGCGTGAACCGCGGATAGGGCAGGATCGCGATGAGCGGCCGCGTCACCGGGTCCGCCTTCAGGTCCGCCAGCGCCAGCAGGCAGATCAGCGGCGCGCTCACGGCGCGGGTGATGATCGGGAAATTCTGCTGCTCGCCGAAGCGCCGCAGCTCGTCCAGGAAGGGTGCCCAGCGGCGGCTGATGCAGACCGTCGTGGCGATCGCCTCGCTGCCGGCGGCGGGGTAGGGGATGAGGCGCCAGCTCGTATCGCTCTCGGAGACCGAGGCGTCGTCCAGCACGGCCTTCGGCTCGTGCTCGATGGTGCCGCGCAGCTCGGCGAGGGCACCGGGATTGTCGAGCTCGGGCTTCAGCTCGGAAGTCGCGAATTCATCCGCAACGTGCAGGACCACGCCGATGGAGCTGGCACCCGCGGCGCGCGCGGCGGCAAGAACCTGTGCCGCGAAGGCGGGGATCAGGCCCGGCTCGGTGGCGCAGGCCTCGTCGAAGACGGGCCCGGCGCTCCAGGCCTTGACCTTCCGGTCGTAAAGATAGGACGCGACGGCGCTGCCATCGACGCGCAGGTGGAGCTGGAGGTCCAGATCGAGCGCGCTTTCGTACCAGGCGGGATTAGACGCCCGGCTGGTACCGCGTAGGATGGCTCCAGCCTGGCGGAAGCGCTGGAGGGGGTTGAGACCCGCGGGATGTTGGTTGGCGACCAAGGGTGTGGGTGGGTGTGGGTGGGTACAGCATGGGGGGACGGGAAACGGAACCGGGGGGAAATTCGGGAGAGGGGGTCTCCCGCCCGCCGGAGCGGACGGGAGACGAATGGCTGGTTCGGAATCAGCCCCTGCGGGCTGTCCGGAGAGGCTTGCGATTTACCAGTCGCTGATCTTGCCGTCGGTGATTTCCTGGGCGGTGAACCAGTACTCGCCGTCGGCGCCGCCGAGGGTCTCGTTGGTGATGTAGAGATCACCCACGGCCGGAACGGTGGTTTCGAACGTGTAGGTGGCCACACCGGCGATCGGCGGCTTGGGCTCCTTGAGGTAGCCGCTGTCACCGAAGATCGTGGTGGAAGGAAGGGCGGCGGCAGCCAGCAGGCCGTTCATGTTCTGGTGGCCGCGCACGGCTTGTTGCACGTTGCGGACGTTCATGATGTTGGCCGAGCGGTCGGAACCCTTCTTCCAGGCGCGGGCACCCACGAAGAGGATGGAGATAAGCGAAAGCAGGACGAGGATGACCACGGTGAGTTCCAGCAGGGTCATGCCGCTTGCGCGCTTGGTGGTACGTGTCAGTTTCATGTTTGGTGTGTTGTCTTTGGGTGTGTCTTTTTGTTTTTGTCGGCAGGAGATCGCGCGGACGGACTAGAGGATTTCCGAATCGTCCCGGTTCATTCGCGCGTTCTCGAAAGTTTGTTCGGTGATGAGGCCCTGGCGCAGCAGGCGGCGCAGGTTGGCATCCCACTCGATGTTGCCCGCCCTGCGGATCACGTCCTCCAGGGACCTGGCGCCCCCGTCGTAGTTCGCGATCGCGGAGCCGACGGAGTCGTCGTTGTTCTGGAGGAATTCGTAGGTCAGCACCCGCTTGTGGACGCCGTTCAGGAGTCCCTGGGAGTGGATGAAGATGAGGATTTCGGAAAGGCGGGAAAGCACCGCCGCGTGGTTCTCCTTCGGGTAGAGTTCCAGGATACGGCCGATGGTTTTCACCGCGCCGGTGGTGTGGAGCGTGGAAAGTACCAGGTGGCCGGTCTGTGCGGCTTCCATGCAGGTCTCCATCGCCTCGCGGTCGCGGATTTCCCCCAGCAGGATGATGTGCGGGGCTTTCCGCAGCACGTCCTTGAGGCCCTGCCGGTAGGAATGGACGTCGCGCCCGACTTCCTGCTGCGTCACCACGCTGGGGCAGGGAATGCGGCGGCCGGGGAACTCCGGATCCTCCATGTCGTCAGGATACTGGTATTCGATCGGGTCCTCGACCGTGACGATGTGCTTGCCGTGGTTGCGGCGCAGCCAGTCGATCAGCGCGGCGAGG
>CBFGVD010000141.1:0-7897 GCA_965651965.1 uncultured Verrucomicrobiaceae bacterium
CGCTGAAAAAAGCCGCCACCGACGCGAAATTCCGCACCCAGGCGGGCCTGCTGCTGGGCCAGGTTTACACCGAGACGGGCAAGCATGACGAGGCTCTGCAGGTTTTCCGCAGCCTGATGGGCTCGGACATCACCACCCCGGAGCAGACCCAGGCGGCGGTGGAAGCGGTGGGCTTGCTGGCGGACAGCGGCCAGATCGAGGAACTGATCCCCTATCTGGACCGCCTGACCAACCAGCCCGGCGTGCGCGACGCGATCGCCTGGTATGCCAACCAGGTGATCGTGAAGGGCGACGAGCAGGTGGGCGCGGAGAATTACGACGGGGCGCTGGCGATCTACCGCTCCATCCCGCCCCGCGCGCAGATCCTCCAGATCCAGGCCGCCACCCTGGCGGCGAAGAAGCAAGAACTCGCCCGGCTGAAACAGCGCGCCGCCGCGGAAGCGAAACGGCCGCTCGGCCAGCGCTCGAACGTCGGCGAACTGGTCTCCCAGACGGAAAACGCGGTGAAGCTGACCGAGGAGGCGATGACCGCGGTGGAAAAGCTCACGGATCTGGATGCCGCGCTGCTCATGCGCCGCGGCCGCTGCTTCTACTACCTGGACCGGAACGAGGAGGCGCTGCTGTGCTTCCGCACGCTGCGGGAAAAATACCCGGACGCGAAGGACGCCCAATCCGCCGCCTACGCGGAGATCGTGATCTACAACGGGCTGAAGGATACGGACAAGATCCAGGTGCTCGCCAACGAGTTCCTGAAGAAATATCCGGACGCACCGAACGTGGAACAGGTGGCCACGCTCGCGGGCGAGGTGCTGGTGCAGAGCGGCAAATGGGACCAGGTGCTGAAATATTACCTGGATCTGGAGGCGAAGTTCCCGGAATCCGCCTCCCTGGAGCGCTATATTTTCTTCCAGGGCGTGGCGATGTTCCAGCTCGGGGATTTCCAGGGTTCGGCGACCCATTTCGAGAATTTCCTCAAAAACTTTCCCGAAAGCCGGCTGGTGGAGGACGCGACCTACCGGATCGCGATGGCCTACTTCCTGACGAACAACTACAAGAAGACGCTGGAGTGGTGCCGGGAATACCTGAACAAGTTCCCCGAAGGCCGCTACGCCGGGGACATGCTCTACCGCCTGGCCTTCATCGACTTCAACGACAAGGTCGAAGACCAGTCCGCGAACATCATCAAGAGTCTGGGAGATTATCTCGCGAAAAAGCCGGATGACCCGGCCGCGGGCTCGATGCTCTGCCTGATGGGCGACACGTGGAAGAAGATGCCTTCCAACGACGAGGCCACGCTGAAGGACTACGAGGACAACGCGCTGGACAACTACATCAAGGCGGTGTGGAGCGACAGCCCGGACGACGTGATCCAGTACGCGCTGGAAACCGCCACGGGGATCCTGCAGGGCCGCAAGGACTGGGAAGGCTTGGCCAAGCTGCACGGGGAATTCCTGGAGAAGCGGCCGGACCATCAGATGGCCATGATTTCCGCCACCTGGGTGGCAAAGGCGAACGCCCGCATGGGCAAGGAAGCCGAGGGCGCCGAGATCCTTTCCCGCACGCTGTCGAAGGTCATCGGCGATCCGGCCAAGGAGCAGGTGGAATTCCTGATCGACGAGATCGTGAAAAGCCTGGTGCCCCGCCGCCGGCCGAAGGATCTGAACGTGGGCGAGCTGGAAAAACAGCTCACCGACATGCTGAACAAGGCCGCGGAGGGCAAGGAGAGCCCGGTGACGAACGCGCGCATCTACTATGCCCGCGCCCGCATGATGATGATGCTCCGGGAGACCGAGCGGGCGAACAATTACCTGAAGAACATCGCGGACAGCACCGAGCCGAAATTCCTGAGCCCCACACTGCTGGCGGTCTGCGCGGATATCCTCATGAAAGCCGGGGATCTGGACCGGGCGGAGGAGATGTTCAAGCGCCTGCAGGACCGCTTCCAGGATTCGCCCTTCTCGGATGCCGGGCCGGTGGGCCTGGGGCAGATCGCCCTGGCGCGCAAGCAACCGGAAGAAGCGCTCAAGATCTTCACCGAAGCCCTGGAAAGCAATACCGGCACCTCCCGCTTCAAGGAGGCGACGATCGGCAAGCTGGAGGCCCTCAACGACCTGGGCCGCACCGCGGAGGTGGAAAAGCTGGCCGAGCAGATCATCGGCGACCGTTCTTTCAAGGGCGGCCCCACGATTCCGAAGGCCTACCTGATCTGGGCGGATGCCGAGCGGCGGAAGGCCAAGGACCAGACCTCCACCCAGCGGATCGAAACCCTGAAGATCGCCTACGCCCGCTACGAGCGCGTGTGGCGCGCCTACCAGCGCGAGACGGAGCTTTTCGCCAAGGCCCTGTGGGGCAGCTACGAGGTGGCGAAGGATCTGGGCAACACCGAGCTGCAGCAGCAATGCCTGGAGTCCCTGGCGAAGAATCCGAAGCTCGAGAACACCGAGGAAGCCAAGAAGGCGAAAGAACTGCTCTAACCCCACCCGGCCGATGAAAAACCTATTCCCGACCGGCTGGTCCGGCGCACTCGCATCCCTGGTCCTGACCGCGGGCACCCTGCACGCGCAGGATGCCCCGGAGGCCCCTCGCATCGTCTTCAACAACGGCCGCGCCGTCCCGGTGGACGCCCTGGCCATCGAAGGCGGCAAATTCGTGGTGAAAAAAGACGGCGGCGGTGCCGTGACCGGCCAGAATTTCCCGCTTTCCTTCGCCAGCCATGTCTCCGGCGAGAAGCCCAAGGCGATCGACCGCGCCCTTGCGCTGGTGTTGCAGGAGAAGCCGAAGGAGGCGCTGGAATTGCTGGAGCCGGTGCTGGCCGCGCAAAAGGCTTCCGCCGCGGTGTCCGGCAATTACTGGGTGGATGCCGCGCGCGCCGCGCTCTACGCGAATTCCCTCTACAACGAACCGGAGAAGGCCGAGGCGCTGGGCAAGGAAATCTCCGACGCCACCCCCGCGCAGGGGAACGACCCCTCCATCCGCCTCGGCAAAGCCATGGCCATCCCGCGCAGCGTGAAGTCCACGGACCGCATCGGTGCCTTCGGCGATCTGGTCTCGGACGACCTGCCGGCGGAAATCAGCGCCGTGGCCTCCTACTTCCGCGGCAAGCTGCTGCAAACCTACGAGCGGGAGGATGAAGCCTTCCAGGCCTTCCTGACGGTGGGTTGCATCTATCCCACCGGCGGGATCGTGGTCACCAGCGCCGCCGAATTCGGCGCGGCGGAGATCCTGAAGAAGAAGAACCGCCGCGATGAAGCCGTGGTGCTGCTCACCTCCGCAGCGCGCGGCGGCAAGGGCACCGCCATCGGCGAAGAAGCCGCCAAAAGCCTGGAAAGCCTGAAATAAGACCGCCCCTGTCCTGCTCCCCGATCAAAAAAATCTCAAGAAATCGACCAACTGCTAATGAAAAAGACCATCAAGGCAGCCGCCGCTGTCGCCCTCCTCGTCCCCATGGCCGCCTACGGTGCCACCCCCACCGGCGAAAAAGAGACCCTCATGACGCTCTATAAGGAGGGCGGGTGGGTGATGCACGTGCTGCTCCTCTGCTCGATCGCCATGGTCTGGCTGATCATCGATATCTGGATGCGCACGAACCGCCCGAAGATGACCCCGCCGGAGGATGTGACCACCGCTCAGGAGCTTTTCCGCGCCGGTGACTACGTGGGTGCCTACCAGGCGATGAAGGCGGCGAACAGCCCCTTCGCCGAAGTGACCCGCGCCGGCCTGGGCTCCATCGGTTACGGCAAGGACGCCACGGAAGAAGCGATCTACTCCACGGTGGACAAGATCAACTCCACGCTCCAGACCCGGATCAACTACCTCTCCGTTATCGGCGTTTGCGCCCCCATGATCGGCCTGCTCGGCACGGTGGGCGGCATGAAGGGCGCCTTCGGCTCCCTCGGCTCCGCGGGTCTCTCCGGCGGCGTCGGCGAGCTGGCCGGCCACATCGGGGAGGTGCTCGTGGCCACGGCCACCGGCCTTCTGGTCGCCATTCCGGCCTTCATGGCTTTCTACTTCCTGCGGAACAAGCTGCAGGGCTCCATCCACCAGCTCCAGGATACCTGCGAGCGCCTGTTCCGGAATGCTCCCTACGAGTATCTCCAGAATACCGACGTGGGCCAGGAAGAGACCTACGCCGCGCTGCCGAACTGGATCGAAGCCCCGGAAGGCTGAGCGCCGCCGCCTTCGTAAAAAAACAACCCTTTAACAAACTGATCCCATGGCCGGTGGAGGTGGAGGAGGAGACGGGGAACCGGAGTTCCAGATCGCTCCGATGATCGACGTGCTGCTGGTGCTGCTCGTGTTCTTCGTCATGATCACCTCCGCCGAGGTGCTCAAGGTGGACAAGAACCTGACGCTGCCGGTTTCGCCGAACGCGAAGAAGCGCGAGCCGGAGATGGCGAAGCACGAATACGCGGTGAACATCCGCTACGATTCGGCCGCCAACAAGGGCGTGCTGGTGGTGGACGACCAGGTTTACAACGACTGGACGGAAGTGGAACCGATCCTGAAGGCGAACAAGGAGCGCGACCCGAAGCTGCGGGTGGTGGTCCGCGGGGACGCCGCCGTGCCCGCCGGGGAGATCCAGAAGGTCATGACCCTGATCGGCCAGGCCGGGATTTCCGACATCGCCTTCGCTTCCTCCAACAAGTGACACGCCCGTGAAAAAGAAACGCAGTCACAAGAAGAAGCAGAGTTCCGAGGTGAACCTGGGCTTCCAGATCGCGCCGATGATCGACGTGGTCTTCGTGATCCTTCTCTTCTTCATCGTCCAGGCGGGCGATATCCAGGTCGAGAATTCCCACGTGACCCAGCTCCCGGGGAGCATCGAGACGGATGATGCCGTAAGCCTGCCCGACGAGGTTTCGATCGTGGTGGAAGACGACGGCCAGGTGTACCTGAACGACGAGCCGATGGACGCTCCGGAGGTCAAGGAACTGCCCCAGCTCGCGAGCACGCTCAACGGCCTGCGGGAAAGCTCCGAGGCCACCGGCGCGAAGGTGCTGGTGACGATCTATGCGAACGAACTGGCCCGCTACGAACGGGTGGTGGACGTGCTGGACGCGCTCACCCGCGCGCAGATCAGCAACGTGACCTTCCAGGCGGGCATCCCGGACTAGCCGGGACTTCCGCCGGGACGAATTCCGGAAGGGAGCGCGGGCGACCGTGCTCCTTTTTCGTTCCCCCGGGGGGGAAGCACCGGGCTTTTCCTCCCTGACCGCGGCACACTCCCCTGCCCCGCGGTTTTGCGACCTAATTTTTTTGCCGCTGTCGCGTTCCAAACGTGAACTCCGGCCAAAATCCGTTTAGGTTCCAAATAAACCGAAAAACCCCGAGCCATGAACGAAGACCCCTCCTTTGATTACTACGAAGCCGCCGAAGGCGAGCAGCATCCGCAGCAGGTGATCTTCGAGAAAAAGAAGGTCAGCCTCTGGAAGCGGATCGGCGGCGGTGCCCTTTCGATCGCCATCATTTTCCACGTGGCGCTGTTGGTTCTCGGTGCGTTCTGGGTCTTCCGCTACATCCAGGAGCCGGAGAAGACGGTGGATTTCATGCCTTCCGGAGGGGGCGGCGGCGGCGGCGGGGAACGCGGCATGCAGTACGAGGTGCAGCAGAAGAAGCGCGCGCAGATCACCCCCTCCACGAACGTGAAGCGGGTCTTCGCGGAAGGCGCGACCTCGAATTTCGCGCTCCCGGATCCGGGGGACAATTTCGGCGAGATGTCCTCCCTGAGCTCGCTCACGGGCGGCGGGATGTCCGGCGGGCTGGGCGGCGCGGGAGACGGCAGCGGCTTCGGCCGGGGCAGCGGCGGCGGCCGCGGTGACGGCACGGGTTTCGGCTTCGGCGGCGCGGGTTCCGGCAAGCTCTTCGGCCTCATTCCCGAAGAGATGCGCAAGCGCTGCTCGAAGGAGGACCGCCTGCAGCGCCTCTCCGAAAACGGCGGCACGCCGGAGTGCGAGGAAGCCGTGGTGAAGGCCCTCCAGTGGCTGAAGTCCAAGCAGAACTCAGACGGTTCCTGGGGCAATAACAACCGGGCCGCGATGACCGGCCTGGCCTTGCTGGCTTACTTCGGCCATTGCGAGACCCCGGTGTCCGAGGAATACGGCGAGTCCAGCATGAAGGGCATCGTTTACCTGGTGAACCTGGGCGTGAAAACGGAAGGTAAGATGGCCGAGAACATCGGCGACAAGCACTGGCCCTACGAGCACGGCATCGCCACCTACGCCCTGGGAGAAGCCGCCACCTTCTGCAAGGACCTGAAGATCGAGGTGCCGAACCTGATGGAAGTGACCCGGCAGGCCGGCCAATACATCATCGACAACCAGCACGACCGCAGCGGCGGCTGGGATTATTCTTTCGATACGGAGGGGGACCGCGGCGGAGACGTCTCGATCGCCGGCTGGCAGATCCAGGCGCTCAAGGCCTGCTCCCACGCGGGGGTGAAGCTGCGAGGACTGAGCGGCACGATCAACCGCGGGCTGGGCTATCTGGAGCGGTGCCAGGATGACAGCGGCGGCTTCGGCTACACCGGCAAGGGCCCTTCCGGGAATCTGGACTACCATACCCTGACCGGCGTGGGCATGCTCTGCCACCAGATGTGGGGCCGCGGCGGGCGCTCCCAGGTGAGCAAGGCCGCCGACTACGTGCTGGAGAAGTCGAAATTCGAGTACAACACCTCCTTCTCCGATCTGTACGGGCACTACTACGAATCCCAGGCGATGATGCAGCGCGGCGGCGAGGACTGGGCGAAGTATAACAAGATGTTCCGCGACGAATTGCTCAAGAACCAGGAGTCGGACGGCTCCTGGAAGCGCCCCGGCGGCGGCCAGCCGATCCGTGCGGTGGCAGCCCGCTATGCTGATGAAAACGAAGACGGCCGCCTCTACCGCACCGCCCTCTGCACGCTGATGCTGGAGGTTTATTACCGCTTCCTGAGCACGGATGGCGGCGGCGCGACCCGGAAACGCGGGATTTGAGCGGGGGGAAGGCGTGGAGTGCCGCCGGCGGGCCGGGAAGCCTGGCCGTGGGCTCACGCGGCCGAGGACTCCAGGGGATGCCCAAGCGCGCGGGTAGCCCGCGCTCCCGGGAGAGTGCAATCCCCGCACAAGGCACTCTCAAGGGACATATTGAGGGCGTGGGACTTCCAATATTTCCGCGTGCTCTGATGCGGACATCCGGCACCTCGGATGAAATTACCGCCTGTAAAACGAGTTTTTGTGAAATTTTAGCTCCAAATCGACCCAAGAAAACCGGAGCTTGCGCGTTCATTTTCCAGGAACCGCGCCCGATGAGCCACGAAGAAGAAGAAATCGTTTACGAAGAAGCGCCCGCCGTCATCTATGAGAAACAGAAGATGTCGTTCTGGCGGAAGCTTGGCGGAGGCTCGCTTTCCATCTCCATCATCTTGCATGCGATCCTGCTCGGCATCGGGGTGGTGTGGGTACTGCGGATCATCCCGGCGGAAGAGGAAAAGGTCGTGGACTTCATGCCTGCGAGCGGCGGCGGCGGCAGCCCGGAATCCAACAGCGCGACCAACCAGAAAAAGCGCGCGAACCTGATCAAGCAGAACATGCCGCGGGTGGTGGCGCAGGACGTGGCCAGCGAGTTCACGCTGCCGGAGCCGGAAGCCGTGTCCGAAATGGCCTCCATGGGCGATTTCGGTTCCGGAGGCCTCTCCGGCGGATTGGGCGGGAACGGCAGCGGCGGCGGGCGGGGCAACGGAACGGGCAAGGGCTTTGGCGACGGTGCAGGCCTGGGCCTGGCTCCCGGCGGCAAGGGCCTGGTCACCAAGGAGTTGGAAGAGGGGCTGCTTTCGGGCCGCATCGACATCGCCGTGCAGTCCTCCAAGGACATGCCGACGCTGCTGCCAGCCGGGCTGGAAATCATGGCATTCCTGGAGCGC
>CBFGVD010000142.1:0-7860 GCA_965651965.1 uncultured Verrucomicrobiaceae bacterium
GGCCCCGCATCCTGCGGGGCTGCCCCCGCGTCCCGCAGGCGGCGGGCGATCACCGCGCGATTGGTCCGGACCATGCCCGGGGCGCGGTTGCACATCGGCAGGCAGAGGTGCCGGTGACCCCGCGCCAGCAGCTCCCGCGCGGCCTTGTCCACCATGTCCGCGGATCTCACCGCCAGCATCGGCACGGCGAGCTTTTCCTTCGCTCCGCCCAGGAAAAGGGTCCGCAGCCCGCGGGCATGGGCCCATTCCGCCAGCGCGGGACGTCCTGTCCAGGCCACCATGGCATCAGGCATCTCGGCACCCGCCATGCTGTCCCAGCGGCTGCTGCGGTTCTCCGAATGCCCGTAGGCCAGGATCCGGTGCTTCATCTCCCAGCCGGTACCCGCCAGTTGCTCCTGCAGCCGCGCCAGCACCTCCGGGCTGCCGCGGGCCGCATCTTCAAATCCCGTGGGCGTGGCAAACCATAGCACCTGTGCAGCCCCGGCCGGCGCGGTCTCCGCCCGGCTCCCCGCCCGGCTCCCCGCCCGGCTCCCCGCCCGGCTCCCCGCCGGGTGGACGCTCATGCGGCGCCGGGCTCCCCCGGAGCGGACGAGACCTTCCGCCACCAGTGCCTTCACCGCCTCCGCCACCGTCGGCGGGCTCACCCCGAGCACCTTCGCGAGCACCCGGAAGCCCGGCAAAACGGTGCCGAAGCGCCCGGCCAGGATCGCCTCCCTCAGCTCTCTTTCCGCCTCTGCCGCCAAGCTGCTTTTCCTGACCGGTTTCATCACCTTCCCGCCATCTGATCAACTTGTCTGACAGATACTCGCCATACTCAAGGGGGAACGGGCGCTTGCAAAAGTCGTATGACAACTTAGGAGCCTTTCCGACCTCTAAAGTCCGTTTTTACGGACAAAAACCACCTAAACCGACATGACCTCGCGAAAACTGCATCTGCTTCCTCTGGCGTTCCCGGTGACGATAAGCCTCGCCGGATCGCTCCAAGCAGCCACCATTACCTCCGTCGCCAGCGGCGAATGGGATGATCCAGCCACCTGGGACAGCGCCGCCGCCGCACCGGTGGAAGGGGACCAGGGCACCGGAGACGCCTATGTGATTGCGAACGGCTTCACCGTCACCTCGAACAATACCGGCTCGAATGCCCAGGCGCTCATCGCCGAGTCCCTGACCGTCCAGGGCGCCGGCGTGTTGGATCTGGCACGGCTCCACGGCGAACAAGCCCAGACCGTAGCGTGGAGCTTGCCCGCAATCTCGCTTGAAGACGGCTCCACCCTGCAATTCCGGGCCTCCCTCGGGACCAGCAACCATTCTCTCGCGGCGAACCTGGCCACGGCAGGCGGCGTGACAATCAACAATACCGGCGGCGGCTACGGTCAGGACATCAACTACACCGGCGTTCTCTCCGGGTCGGGGACGATCAGCTATCTCACGGCCGCCTCCGGTAGCACGGTCGCCACGCGGACTTTGGCGCTCAAAACCCCGGACTCCCCTTTCACCGGGGATTGGTTCGTCCAGCACCTTTCCGGCGCCAGCAACGACTTCGCCACGCTCCGCGCCGATGCCGCCAACGCCCTCGGAACCGGCTCGGTGACGCTCGATGTCCGTTCGCAGCTCGTCAACAATACCACCGGCGGCCTGGACAGCGTGGGTACGGTCACCCTGCAACAGCCGGATTCCACCGCGGCCCTCGGCTCCGGGTGGACGAATCCCGCGGGCGTGCTGAACGCGAACAACGGCACCGTCACCCTGGGCTCGGGCACGAGCTTCGGCACCGCGAGCATCGCCACGCTCAACCACGGATTCGGCTTCCTCCAGTTCGACCTCGGCTCCAATCCCGCGGAAGCCGACAAGATCATCGTCTCCGGGGACTACATCGCGGACGAGGGTAGCCCCATCGATATCCGCCTGACCGCGAATCCCGGAACCGGCACCTATGACCTGATCACCTACGGCGGCACTTTCACCGGCACGCCGGACGCCTTGGTCGTCAGCAACTCCCGCCTGGTCCCGAACATCTCCTACGGCGACGGCAGCAATGACAAGGTGACGGTCTCCTTCACCGGCAGCACGGCCGATCTGGTCTGGAAAGGGAACGACGCCGTGAGCCCGGATACCTGGGACGTGCAGACCACCGCGAACTTCGACAACGGCGGCGCGGCGGACACCTTCTACGACCTCGACTCCGTCACCTTCGACGACACGGCGGCGAGCTTCGCCCCCGCCGTGAGCGGCACGGTGGCACCCGGGGCCGTGACCTTCAACAACTCCGCGAACGACTACACCCTCGGCGGAGCGGGCATCACCGGAGGCGGAAGCATCACCAAGAACGGTAGCGCCGCGCTCACGCTCGGCACCGCGAATTCGCATTCCGGCGGCATCACGCTGAACGCAGGCCGTCTCCGGCTCGGAAACAACGGGGCCCCGGGCTCCGGCACCCTGACCCTGAACGGGGGCAAGCTGTCCAGCGACTCCACCACCGCCCGGACGATCGCCGCGCCGCTCTCCTTGGCGGGCGACTTCACCATGGGCGATGCCACGGACACCGGCGGGCTGACCTTCTCCGGCCCGGTCGATCTCGCCGGAGACGTCTCGGTCACCGCGGAGTCCGGTTCCGCGAACACCGTCAGCGGCATCATCGGCGGCACCGGCAACATCGAATACAAGCGCGCCGCCAATTTCCAGGCGCTCTGGAACTGGACCAACGCGGGCAACGACTTCACCGGGGATATCATCCTCACCTCCGGCCGCCTCCGCTTCAATCCGAACGGGGCCAACAGCGACACCGCGCTCGGCAACGCGGCGAACAAGATCATCTTCAACGGCGAGCCGGTGGAAACCTTCGGCAACGGCCAGGGTACCGCGGGCATGCAGGTGACCAGCGGCCAACCGGCCACCATCGCCGCCACCCGGGAAGTGATCCTGAACGAAGGCAAGGAAGGAACCTTCTACACCTGGGGCGGCCAGACCTTCACCGTGGACGCCCCGATCACCGGCGCGGGAACCCTGCGCAAGGAAGACGGCGGCACCCTGCTGCTGACCGCGGACAATACCTACACCGGCGGAACCAAGATCGCCATGGGCATCGTCCGCGCGACGAGCGACAGCGCCTTCGGAACCGGCGACGTGACGATCGGGGCCTCCGGCGGCACCACCAGCCGGATCGAGCTGCAGGGCGTGGAAGTGGCGAACAACTTCATCCTCAACTCGACCGCCACGACCGGCTTCACCGGTCCGCTCGTCGCGAACGGCGGCCAGACTTCCATCGTCAACGGCAGCGTGACCATCTCCGCCGGGGTAGGCAACGGCGGCCACCTCGCCTCGATCGACGCGGGCTCCGTGCTCCGGATCAACGGCGAGATCGTCATCCCGAACGGCACGGTCCCGAACATCCGCGTCGGCACCGTGGAACTGGCCGGCGGCGGCAGCTACCCGCGCCTCGACGTGGGCGAAGGCACCGTGCGGCTGGGTGCCGACAACGGCATCAGCCAGGTGGCACGCTTCCGCCTCGCGGTGTCCAACCCCACCGTCTTCGACCTCAACGGCTTCGACCAGACGCTGGAGCAGCTCGAGCGAGCCAGCACCAACAAGTCCGCCAACGTGACCAACACCGCCGCGACGGCCTCCGTGTTGACCATCGACGGCGCGGTGAATCATTCCTACTCCGGAACCATGGACGACGGCACCGGCGGTCTTTCGCTCGTGAAGGAGGGCAGCGGGGCCTTCAGCCTCGCCGGGACCAGCACCTACACCGGCAGCACCACGGTGAACGGCGGCACGCTGGCGATCAACGCTTCCCACGGCATCCTGGACCTCAGCCCGGTCGCCGTGAATGCGGGCGGCACGCTCGGCGGCGTCGGCCCGGTCAACGGCGAGATCTCCGTGGCAGGCACCCTCGCACCCGGCAATTCCGCGGGCACCCTGCTGGCCTACGATACCGTCACCTTCGCCCCCGGCTCCACCTACGCCTGGGAAATCGGCGACTGGGCCGGGACGGAAGCCGGCACCGCATGGGACCTGCTGGATGCCCGCGAGCTCGCCTTCGCCGCCACTCCGGCGGAGAAGCTGACCATCGCCATCTCCGGCGAGGCGGCGAATTTCACGGAATCCGGCAAGACCTTCGAGATCGCGCGCTCCACGGACCCGGTCACGGGCTTCGATCCCGCCGCGATCGAGATCGACGATTCCGCCTTCGTCGGCAGCGGCACATGGGCGGTGCAGCTCAATGGCAACTCCCTGGAGCTGGTTTACACCGCGGGCAGCGGCACGCCCTACTCGAACTGGGCGGCGGCCAACGGCATCCCCGGCGCGACGGCGGACATGGATTCGGACGGCGACGGCGTGGCCAACGGCATCGAGTTCGTCATCGGCGGGGATCCTTCCGGCCCGGGCTCCGATTCGAACGCCTTGCTGCCGACGGTGGCCACGGACGCCGAATTCATCAGCTTCACCTTCCGCCGCACCGATGAATCGGCAGGGGAGAACCCCTACGTCCAATACAGCAGCACGCTGGACGGCACCTGGACCGACGCCGAAACCGGCGTGGACGGGGTCACGGTGGAAGAGACGAACGACGGCTACGGCACGGACATCGACAGCGTGACCGTGAAAATTCCGCACGCCCTTGCGGAAGGAGGGAAGATCTTCCTCCGCCTGGCCGTGGACGCCGAGTGATCCTCCTTTCCTTCGAGGTCAACAGAAGGACTGGGAACGCCGCGCGGAGCGATCCGCGCGGCGTTTGATTTTTCATGCGCGGACCTCCCCGCGCCCCAGCCCGCCGGCGCGGATCAGGAGCAGCGCGAGCGGGTGAAGGAAGGCCATGATGAGAAACCAGGCCCCGTAACCCTTCCCCTCCGCGAGCACGGCTAGAGGCCCCAGGAGCGCATGGCAGGCACGATCCAGGAAACCGGCCTCCGGGCCGGGCGGACCGGAGACCATCGCGGCCACCAGCAGGTTCATGCCCATCCCGCCGAGGGTGCTGCCGGTGGCCACCACGCTGAAGGCGGTGCCGACGGAGTGCCCCGGCACGAGATCCACCACCAGGGCGCCTAGATTGATCAGCCACGCCAGTGCGGCGGCCGCGGTGCAGGCTGCCAGCACCATCGCCAGCGGGAGATCGGGCACCTTCGTGACGAATGCGGCGAGCGGCATCACGCAAGCGCAGCCCAGCATCACCCGCAGGCGTGCCGCCACCGGCGCGAGCCCCCGCTTCACCAGCCGGCCGGAAAGCAGGCCCCCGGCGAAGGAGCCGATCCCGGCCGCGGCGAAGAGGATCCATGCCATGGACAGCGCATGCTGGCTCAGCCCGCGCTCCGCCCCGAGATATTTCACGAACCAGAATTGGTAGAAATACCACACCGGATCGGTGATCAGCCGGACCAGCAGGAGCAGCCAGAGCGGCCGGAAGGCGAGGATGCGCCGCCAGCCCCAGGCTTCCCCCGCGACCGCAGCCAACCCTCTTTTCCCGCCTGCTTCCCCCCGGCTGAGAACGAGCCACGGGATCACCCACACGATCCCCGCCAGCCCCGTGAGCACGAAGGCCATGCGCCAGCCCGCTCCCGTGCCCCACATCTCCGCCAGAGGCGGGAAAAGGCGGGAATAGTCCAGACCCGCCAGGGATATCACCAGGAACGGAGCCAATGTCGCCCCCACCGTGGACCCGGTGGTGTAGAAGCCGATCGCGAGAGCGCGTTCCCCAGGGGGGAAGCGCTCGGACACCAGCTTCGAAGCCGCGGGCCAGATCCCCGCCTCGCCCAGCCCGAGCAGAAAGCGGCTCAGACCCAGGGACCGCAGGCCTTGCGCTCCGGCCGTCAGGATATTCGCCAGCGACCACCAGACCACGAAGACCGCGGTGCCCGCCCGCGTGCCCAGCCGGTCCACCAGCTTCCCGGAAACCAGGTAGGAAATCGTATAGGCGAGCAGGAAGAGATTCACCACGTTCGCATAGCCGCGGTCCCCGATGCCCAGGTCCGCCTGGATCGTCGGCGCCAGGGCGGACAGCGCCTGCCGGTCAATGTAATTCAGGGCCGCGGCGAGGAATACCAGCGCCACGATCCACCAGCGGAGGCCCCGGATCTTCATTGCGGGCGGAGCCTTGCGCGCTTTCCGGAAAAGTGCCAGCCAAGCCGGGCCCGCCCTCGCCCTTTCCTTCCCGCGCCGCCCCGCTCCAGCCCCTCCGCCGCCGAGCCCCCGCGGGAGGAAAACGCAACGGTTCCTGTCGGCGGAAAGATAACGTTCCGTGTCTTTTCGAGAAACCTTATTTCGATCATGGATGGTTGGATCACTTAATCATTTAATAGTTCGATCCGCCGCCAAACCCGTTTCACCAAAACGCAGCCGCAACCCTTCATTACGCATTTACATCGGGGATCTTCCGGCGATGCTGCGGTCGTGAAGCGCACTTTCCGTCATGTCGGGTTGATGGTCGAACCCTTGAGCGGGTACGGAAACAAGATCCTGGACGGGATAAGCAAATATGTGCAGCAGAAGCCCAACTGGCGGATCGCGTTCTTCGATCGCGAGCGCCGCGAACTGGCGGACCTGGTGGCGAGTTGGGACGGGGACGGCCTGATCTGCACGGTGGTGGACCAGCGCTTCCGCGAGGCCGCCGCGGGCCGCAAGATCCCGCTGGTGAACGTGGCGGGGCTGCTCGACGAGACGCAGGTCCCGAGCGTCTTGAGCGATGACCAAGCGATCGGCCGCATGGCCGCGGACCACCTGCTCGGGCGGGGGTTCACGAACTTCGCCTACGTGCGCAAACGGGATGGCACCCGCTACTCCACCGACCGCGGGACCGGCTTCCACAACCGGATCGCCGAAGCAGGATTCAAGTCCAGCCTGGTCAATCTCTCCGCGGCGCACGGGGACGAGGAACTGGTCTCCAAGCTCGCGGCCCTGCCGCGCCCGCTTGGGGTATTTTGCCCGCTCGACCGGATTGCGGCGATGGTACTGGAGGCCTGCTGGCAGGCGGAATTCAAGGTACCGGAGGAGATCGCCGTGATCGGTTCGGGCAATCACGAGCAGCTCTGCGAGCTCTGCTCCCCCACCCTCACCAGCGTGGAAGGCGATATGGAACGCCGCGGCTACGAGGCCGCCGCGATGCTGGACCGGATCATGGAAGGCGGGGAAAAACCCGAGGAACCTCTGCGGATCCCGCCCGCCCATGTGGTGGAGCGCCGCTCCACGGATGTCTTCGCCTTCGAGGACGCGGACGTGGTCACCGCCCTGCGCTTCATCCGCGACCATGCGGACACGACCATCAAGGTGCGGGACGTGGTGGCCGCCACCTCGATCTCCCGCCGCTCGCTGGAAGGACGCTTCAACTCCCTGATCGGCCGCACCTTGCACGAGGAAATCTGGCGCGGTCACTTCGATCTGGCGATGCGGCTGCTGTCTTCCTCCGACCTCTCCCTGCAGGAGGTGGCGGAGCGGTCCGGCTTCCGCACCGCGAGCGCGCTGGTGAACCTTTTCCGCCAGCGGCTCGGAGTCACGCCGAAGGAATTCCGCGTGGCGAACCGCCGCTAGGGGACCCGCCACAGCAGCACGAGGCCGCCATCCCTGCCGCGCACGGGATCCGCCGCCGGCACGGCCACCGCGTCGATGCGCTCCGGCTCCTTCCCGGTTTCGTCGGCACCCTCCTCCTTCAGGTCGGGCTCGATACCGTCCGGATAGGCTCCCACCACCGCGAAGCCGTCCTTCGAGCCGAGATTCCTGTGGGCGACCCCGGCGGGAACCACGATGACATCCCCGGCCCGGACCTCGAAGCTGCCCCCCTCCTCGCCGCCCAGCCGCAGCAGGGCCGAGCCCTGGTAAACGCCGAGCACCTCGTGGGTATTCGCATGATAGTGGTGGAAGGGATAGACG
>CBFGVD010000143.1:0-7842 GCA_965651965.1 uncultured Verrucomicrobiaceae bacterium
GAGACCCCGCATGTGGGCCAGCCGCACCGGGTCCGGATCGCAGAGGGCCGCCACCCGGGCTTCCGGGTGCGCTTCGAAATTACGCGCCAGATTCGGGCCCCAATACCCGCAGCCGGCGATCCCCACTGAGAGGGGTGTTTTCATGGGTGATCCGTAAGGTGCCGTGCCCCGTAAGCCGGGGATCCCGTGGCCGCCGACCGCGCCCCCCGGTGCCGCAGGCAATCGCGCATCTGCCGGAGCAAGGCCGCCGGCGTGCGCAGCATGATCGCCAGATCCAGCGCGGGTGTCGCGCGCCGGGCGTAGTGCACGTCCATCGCGTTCATCTCGCGGAAGGTCGTGCGGTTCTTGCCGTTCACCTGCCACAGCCCCGTAAGGCCGGGAAGCACGGTGAAACGCTCCCGCTGGGACGTGGTGAAAAAGCCGTATTCCTCGATCAGGCAGGGGCGGGGGCCGACGAGGCTCATTTCCCCGCGCAGCACGTTGAAAAACTGCGGCAGCTCGTCGAGCCCGGAGGCCCGCAGGAAACGCCCGCCGGGAATCAGCCGGGAGTCGCCCAGGCAATCCAGCTTCACCATCGGCCGGTCGGAAGCGACCAGTCGTTCCACGTGCGCTTCGTGGTCCCCGGTAGAGGGCCCGTGGCGCATGCTGCGGAATTTATACAACGTGAAGCGCTTCCCGCCGAGGCCGATCCTCTCCTGCCGGAAGAGGGCCGGGCCGCGGGATACCGCCCGGATCCACAGCGCCACCAGGAAAACCAGCGGCACCGCCAGGGGCAAGCTGGCGATCACGCAGGCGAGATCCGACCAGCGCTTCCATGGCGGCACCCGCAGCGGGAGTCCGGAAGCATGCCGGAGCCGCGGGGCCGCGGAGACTCCGGCGGGGTGTTTCCTGATCCTGGCACGGGCGAAGTCCCCGGAGCGCGGCTGCGGCCGGTCGGGGCGCGGCGCGGCACTGCCATGCCGCCGCGCGGGCGGCCCGCTGAAGCGGAACCGCCGTTCCTTGAATTTCGTGATCATCCGGGGGGGGGAGTGGGGGGTGGATCGACGATTTCGGGCGAATCCGTCTCCCTACCGCCGGGAGGGGTGGCGGGAGAGACATCGGCTTCCGCCGGGATTCTCTGTTCATGCTGCCGCCCTTGGTCGCTTGGCTCCATAAGGGGCCAAAACCTTCGAAACGACAGGTCCGGGAGTGACCTCCTCGCTCGAAGCGCCTGCAAAGTTTTTTTCAAAAAGCGTCCGCTTCCCTGCCAAGGGAAGATAGAACGCCGGCCAACTTTTCAGGAACTCGCGTGGGGGGAGATTTCTGGGGGAGGGATGAGCAGCGGCTTTGTTTCTATCAGAAGGGCAACGACCTACAAGCATTTATTGGAAGAACTACGTAGGCTTTTGTTACATTTTTGTAAGCACGAACTGTCAAAAAACCAAAAGCGTGCCGCACTTACGCCGTATAACAGAAAGTTCAAAAAAACTGACCTTCGGAGACCTGTCTGAATGCGGGGGAGGGAATCAGGAAGGGAACCCGGGCAGTCATGGACATCACCGGGCACGGAACGGAGAGAGCACCACTCATGCCAACCGGCGGCCGGCGCTGCATCCCGGGACACACCGTGCCGGGGGACCACCCGGCAGGAAGTCCGGGCTCAATATTCGATCGAGACCCCGGTGGAGAGCTGCCACTGGGACCAGTCTTTCTGCCCGTCGTTCGCGGAATAGCGCAGCGCCGCATCCCATGCAACGCGGTCGGAGAAAAGCTTCCGCTTGTACGCGAGATAGGCGTGGAAAAACCGGTCGTCCTCCCGCGGCGCGGTCACCAGCCCCACCGCCTCGTAATCGGAGAAGCTGACGCCCACTCCCGCTTCCAGGCTTCCGCGGTCGAAATGCCGCACCAGCGCGGTGAAGAAAGAGAGATCCTCCACCAGGTAGTTGGCATTGATCGGGGAAGGCACCACCGCATAGCGGACCGAACCCTTCCAGGTCCATCGCTCGTTGATCACGTATTGGCCTTCCAGCCCGCCGGCGGGGCCGGCATCCCGCCCGCCGCCCTGGCGGGAATTCTTGGCGAATTCCACCCCGGCGTTCGCATCCAGGAAAAGGCGCTCGCCCCATTGGTAGCGGACCTTCACCAGGGCCGCGATCGCATCGCGCTCGCCCGTGTTGTCGGATTCCGCGAGGGTATGGCGGATCGAGGGTCCGATGCGGATGCGCTCGGTGGCATCCCACAAGCCGGAGATCTGGGTGGTATAGACATCCGCCCCGGCGCGTCCGCCGGTATCGTAGTCCGAACTCGAAGCCGTCCATGCCGCCTGGAGGGATGTCCGCGCGCCCAGCTCGTAGCTGCCCTTGATCCCGTAGCTCAGGATCGAGCCCTGGATGAAGGTGCCGGAAATGCGGTCGGCGGACGAGACCTCGGCGTAATCCGCAAACAGGGTGATCGCCGTCCGGGCCGCCTGGTACTTGAACGCCACGCTGCCGGTGTGATCGACGCCGTTGAGATCGGAGTTGTTCCAATAGGCGCGGAAAACCGGCGAGTAACGGGCCTCGATGGAATACCGCGCCCCGCCCTCGGGATCGGAGCGATAGCTAACCCAGGGAGCCACGGCGGCGTGGACCTCGCTCTCCGGGTAATCCGCATCCAGGAAGAAATTCGAGTCGTAGGTGGCGGAGGCATCGAGGCCGAAATAAAAGCCGCCTTTCAAGCTCCCCAGCGCCTCGCCGGCGGGAGTGAAGGGCTCGAAAAGCGCCCGGTCCCCCTCCGCGAGGCGGAGGGCGAAATCCTGGGCCGAAATCGGGGAAGCGGGGAGCGCCATCGCCACGGCGGCAAGGACGGCCAGCTTCTTCACGGGATGGATGGGAGGGGGGAACATCCGGGAAGGTGTCTGGGTGGACCGTGGCAAGTTCCTTCCTCCCTCCATGGAAAGTCAAACCGATTCCATGCACCCGCGATCTATCAAAGGAACCGCGCCACCGACTCCGTTAGAAAAGTTAAACAATTACGTTCCGGCGAACCGCACCGGAGTCAGCGCGGCTCCAGAAGGAAGAAGGACCTGTTTCCCTGCGGCTCGAACCGGAGCTCCGCCTTGCCTTGGGGGGTGATGCTCAGCTGCGGTTCCTCCACCGGGAAGAGCTCGAAGTCCGCCAGGGTCTGCGAGCGCTTCACCGCCATGGTGAGGATGAAGTCCCCGGTGGCCGCATCCCGGGGCAGCAGTGGCATGCCGGGGTGCTGTTCCTGGAGCTGCTCGCCGCTATGGAGACCCGTCGCGTTCGCCCCGGCTCGCAGGATCGCCGCCAGTTCCTCGTCGTTCACCTGCCAGTCGAACCCCAGGGCTTCGAGCTGCAATTCCACCACGTCGTTGAGCCCGTCGCCGTCGGTATCGTTCCCCGCGGAAAGCGCCTGCCCGGTGAGGGTGATGCCGAAAGGGCTGCTCGACGTCGCGTTGCTCAGGATCCTGAGAACCGCCACCCGGCTCCCGGAGGCCAGGGGCACGAAACCCACCTGGAAGGATATGCTCTGGTCCACCTGCAGCACCGCCGGAAGCTCCGGAACATCCAGGGAAAAGTCGGCCGTGTTCCCCGAGAACAGCGAAACCTCGTTCAATTCCAGCGCGGCGGTGCCCACGTTCCGGATCACCACCGTCTGGGCGCTGCCGTCGGAACCCGTCGCCGCGTCGCCGAAGTGAATGCCCGCCTCCCCGCTGATCAGGCCCGTCCCCGGCGGTTGCTCCACTTGCATTTCCGGGGACGGCGGATCCGGATCGAAAAAGAAGATCGCCCCCCGCCCTTCCGTATTCCCGCTCTGCCTCGGCGCGCCCACCACGATGTTCGCCCCGTCGATCGCCGCGGACAGGCCGAAGAAATCCCCCTGCCCTTTGTCCAGTTGATCCAGGACATCGGCAGGAATCCCCGGCGTGGCGGAAGCAAGCTCGTAAACGAAGGCGGAACCGCTGTCTTCCGCATCCGCATCCACCTCGGAAGCACCGATCACCACCCGCGTGCCGGAGATCGCCACCGCGATCCCGAAATAATCCTCCTTCTCCGGGGCGGGATGATCGAGCGTCAAAACCGGGATCTCCGGTTCCGGGCCCGCGAGATCGAAAACGTAAACGCTTCCCGCGTCGTCGTCTCCCGCATCGTTCAGGTGGCACCCTGCCACCACCTTGCTGCCGGAGATGCCCGTGGAAAAGCCGAACCAGTCTTCCGCGGCGGGCTCGGGATTGCGCAGGATGGCGACGGGTACCGCGGGAGATGCCGAGTCCGTGTCGTACACGTACACGCTTCCGGCATCGGCGGCCCCGGCATCGTCGCCATATGCACCGATGGCGATCCTGGAGCCCGAAATCGCTACGGAAGACCCGAACCAGTCGCTCGCGCCGGGTTCGGGATTGTCCAGCGTGAGCACCGGGACACCGGGAGTCGGGGAAGAAAGGTCGTACACGTAGGCGCTGCCCGCATCCGCCGCGCCCGCATCGTTCTCGAACGCTCCCACGACCAGGAGGGAGCCGGAAACCGCAAGCGCGTTCCCGAAGGAATCCCCCGGCTGGGGCGCCGGATTGGGAATGGTCAGGAACGGCTGCGAGGGCTCCGGAGACCCGCGGTTGAAGACATACACGGTCCCGGAGTTGGACGCCCCGCTGACATCGTCCTGGTAGGCGGAGGAAATCACCAGGTTTCCCGATAGCGCGGCGGTCGCGCCGAAATAGTCGTTCTGCCCGGGGACGGGATTGTCGATCACCAGCACCGGCACCTGCGGGCTGCCGGAGGCGAGATCGTAAACGTGGAGGCTGCCGGCATTCGTATCCCCCTTGTCATCGTGCTGGGTTCCCACCGCGATGACGGTGCCCTGG
Source organism: uncultured Verrucomicrobiaceae bacterium (assembly GCA_965651965.1). Taxonomy (GTDB): domain Bacteria; phylum Verrucomicrobiota; class Verrucomicrobiia; order Verrucomicrobiales; family Akkermansiaceae; genus Haloferula. The sequence continues at coordinate 4,841 of CBFGVD010000143.1, forward strand.
AGCGCCACGGCGGTGCCGAATTCCTCGTTGGAAGCCGGACTGGCCGGATGGAGCTCAAGCGCGGGCGCGGCGGGGCTTTGGGAAGCGAGATCGAAGACGTAGGCGATCCCGGAATCCGAGGCGGTGGTATTGTCCCCGGGGGCTCCGGCGGCCACGAGATCGCCGGATAGGGCGACCGAACGGGCGAAGAAGTCGTTGGTCGCGGGCGTCGGGTTCTCGATCGCGAGGACGGGAACGGCGGGAGTCCCGGAAGCGAGGTCGAAGACATGGATCCGCCCGGCATCGGTGCCGCCGTTGTCATCCAGGCTGGTGCCCGCCGCCAGGCGCTGGCCTTCCACCGCCACCGCGGAACCGAAGTTGTCGTTGAGCGCAGGCGCTGGATTGGGAATGACCGCGACCGGCTGCCCGGGGTCCGGGCCCGAAACGTCGTACACGTAGCACGCGCCCTCGTTCTGCGCCCCGCCGTCGGTTTGCGGGGCTCCGACCGCCACGAGCGGGCCGGAAATATCGATCGCGAGGCCGAAGTGGTCGTTGGTCGCGGGGCTCGGATCGGCCAGGATCACCGCCGGGGTTTCCGGAGAGGAGGAGCCCAGGTCGTACACATACGCCCGGCAGGAATCCCCGCCCGCTCCGTCGGGCGCGGCACCCACCACGATCCGCTGGCCGGAGACAGCCACCGAGACCCCGAAATTTTCCCCGCCCGGATTCGGATTGTGCAGCTCCAGCACGGGGACCGAGGGGGCCGGGGAGGCCAGGTCGTACACGTAGGCACAGCCGGCATCCATCACCCCCGAATCTCCTTCCGGCGCACCGATCACCACCAGGGTTCCTTCGACCGCCACCGACCAACCGAAGGTATCGTTCTCCCCCGGATTCGGATTCGGGAGGACGAGCACGGATGCCGCCGGGGCCGGGGCGGAAAGATCGTACACGTACGCGATCCCGGTGTCATCCTCCTCCGTATCGTCCTCCGGGGCGCCGACCACGAGCCGGCTTCCGGAAAGCGCCACCGCCAGGCCGAAGTAACTTTCCCGCGCCGGGTTCGGATTTTCGAAACGGTGGAGCAAAACCCCGTTCCCGGCCTGATGGACGCTCACGGTGCCGCTATCCGCCCCCCCGAGATCGTCGTACGGCGTGCCCGTCGCCACGATCCCGGCATCGAGCGCGACGGCATAGCCGAAGGCGATGCCGGTCTGCGGTGCGGTGCTGGGGGAATGGATCGCATGTTCCAGGGAATAGGGGATCGGCGCCGCCCGTGCGCCGGAAAGCCGCAGGCCGGGACCGGCGGCTGCAAGGAGGAGAAGAAGCTGGAAGGCGCGGCACATCTTACTTCGTTTCCAGGCGGTAAAAGGCGGCATCCCCTGCCCCGCTGAAGCGGAATTCCAGCTCGCCCGCGGGATTGACCGAGACCTCGGACGGGCTCATCGGAAAAGGAACGTAATTCGTGAAATCCTCCGATGTCTCCAGGGACCAGCTCAATTTCAGGTTCCCGCCCGGGGTTTCCTTTTCAAGGCCGGGCCGCGCGAGCCGGAGCGCGCGGACCTGCCCGGCTTCGAAGAAGCCTGCCGCCGCGGTATTCCCCAGGAAGGCCGCGACAAGCGGCGCGTCCGGGTTTTGCCAATCGAAGCCGAGCGGCGCCATGCGCAGTTCCGCCAGATCGTTCAGACCGTCGCCATCCGTATCCTCCGCTGGGGAAAGGGCGGTGCCGCTCAGGACGATGCGGAAAGGATCCTCGGTGACGTCCCCGTTCCCGATCAGCAGGGTGGTCGTACGGATGCCGGGCTGCGTCGCATTCAGCGCGACGGTGAATGCCGTGTCGTCATCCGCGGGCACCACCGCGGGCATGCCGCTGGTATCCACGGCGAAATCCCCGGCATCCCCGCCGGACAGGGTGATGCCGCTCAGCGGCAGCCCCGTGATGCCGGTATTGAGAATGGTGAAGGAGAGCATCCCGCCGCCGGGGCCGATGGCGACCGCTCCGAAATCCACCGGAGCACCGGAAACGAGTTCCTCACCGGTGGGGCCTTCCACGGCGATCTCCGGCGCGGCGGGTCCATAGATATAAGCCGCGCCCTTGTCCGCCGCGGTCTTGTCGTCGGAGGGCGCGCCCACGGCCACGATGAGCCCGGCAATGGCCACCGAGGTGCCGAACCGGTCGCCATTCGCAGGCGTGGATTTCGCCAGGACGGCCACCGGCACCTCCGGGGAGAGGGATCCCGTGTCATAGACCCGGACCCTGCCGGAATCCGCGGGGCTGTTATCCAGATAAGCTCCGACCGCAATCCGCGATCCCGAGACGGCCACTGCATGGCCGAAGCGGTCCTCCTCGGCCGGGGCGGGATTCGGCAGGACGAGCACCGGCACGGCGGGATTCGTCCCGCCGAGTTCGTAGGCATGGACCGATCCGGCATTGCTCGCGCCGGTGTCGTCCCCGCTCGCGCCGATGGCCAGCAGATCCCCTTCCAGGCCCACCGCGCCGCCGAATCCGTCTTCCGCGGCGGGATCGGGATTCGGGATGACCAGCACCGGCACGCCCGGGCCCGGCGTGGCGAGATCGTAGAGATAGGCACAGCCTGCATTCTCCGCCCCGGTATCGTCGTTCATCGCCCCGACGGCGAGCCGGGTGCCGGAAAGCGCCAGGGCGCAGCCGAAGCGGTCGCCCGCCGCCGGGGAAGGATTCCCGATGACCGCCACGGGCACCCCGGGTGTGGCGGAGGAAAGATCGAACACGAACACCCGCCCGGAGTCTTCCGCCTCATCGTCATCCATGGCGGCCCCTACCGCCAGAAGGTCTCCGGAGAAGACCGCCGCCGCGCCGAAGCCATCCCCTGCTCCCGGAGACGGATTCAGGAGCTCGACCGAAGGAGACTCCGGCGGGCCTGCCGAAAAATCGTACACATACAGCCGCCCGGCATCGGGAGCGCCCGCATCCGCTCCCGGAGCCCCCGCCGCCACCCGTTTGCCGGAGACCGCCACCGCCGCGCCGAAGGCGTCGTTGAGGG